>JAJXTT010000311.1 GCA_021783525.1 Pseudomonadota bacterium | reverse complement strand
GACAATCTGGGATTGCTCGACTGGCTGCGTGCGCTCGACATCCCTCCGAGCTGCATCGTGGTGGAGATCACCGAAGGACTGCTGATGGACGACCGCGCCGAAGTACAGCAAAAGCTGCTGGCCTTCCGCGATGCCGGCATCCAGGTCTCGCTCGACGATTTTGGCACCGGCTATTCGGCCATGTCCTATCTGCAACGCTTCGACATCGATTACCTGAAGATAGACCAGTCCTTCGTGCGCAACATGGTACGGAACCCGGGCGATCATGCCATCGCCGAGGCGATCATCGTCATGGCGCACAAACTGGGCATGAAGGTCGTTGCGGAGGGCGTGGAGACCGTCGAACAACGGGATTTGCTAGTGGCCGCCGGGTGCGACTTCGGGCAGGGATACCTGTTCGCCAAACCGATGACGGCGGAAGATTTCGACCGTTACCTGGAAAGCAGCGTGACCGCCTAGTCGTTCACCCGGCCGCGCAACGACTTGGTTGCACCGCGCCTGACTTTGTTCTCGATGCGCTTTTTCTGCGAACTGCGTGAAGGTTTGGTCGCAACGCGCGGTTTAGGTCTCACGGCAACCGACAGCAACAGGGCTTTCAGTCGGCGCAACGCTTCGTTGCGGTTCTGTTCCTGGTTGCGGTATTCCTGCGCCTTGATGACGACCACGCCGTCCCTGGTGATGCGCTGGTCATTGAGCTGCAGCAGGCGCTCCTTGAATTCCGGCGGCAAGGACGAAGCGCCGATATCGAAACGCAGATGCACCGCGCTCGACACCTTGTTCACATTCTGGCCACCGGCACCCTGGGCGCGCACGGCGCTCAGCTCGATCTCGCGCTCGGGGATGATGACGTTGTGGATGATGTACAACATGGCCTATTTTTTTGGGGACTTCAATTGGATATCAAGACAACCACATTCCCTCTCCCGCAAGCGGGAGAGGGTTAGGGTTAACCAACGACTTGGTTGTCGTCTTTTGACAACTTAGTCGGGTGGCTAGTTGTTTTATCAGAGGGGCGTTGAGTAGTAACTCATTCTTTGCATCGCATAGCCCCTCATCCCCGACCCTTCTCCCGCCTGCGGGAGAAGGGAGAAGTGTTCCGGAACAGCCCCATTCACCCCAATACCTGAATCTGCACATCGCCCAGACTCACCACCTGCCCTGCATGAATCTTGGCAGTCTTGCGCAGTTCGACCTGACCGTCGACAGAGACCACACCTTCCGTCACCAGCGCCTTGCCCGCACCGCCGCTGTCGCACACGCCGGTGAGCTTGAGCAGGTTGCACAGTTCGACGAATTCGCCGCGCAGCTGGAATTCAATTTGTTGCATCAGAGCTTCACCGCATGTTCGCGCGTCGTATGGAACACCACCTTCGGCCAGCGCTCCTGCGTCAGGTTCAGATTCACCTTGTTCGGCGCAAGATAGGCCAGGTTGCCTGCCGCATCGATGGCGAGGTTGTGCGACAGCGCCTTCTGGAAGTCGGCGAATATCTTCGCATCGTCACAGGTCACCCAGCGCGCGGTGCTCACATTACTGCCCTCGAACATCGCATCGACGCCATATTCGCCGTGCAGGCGGCTGGCCACCACATCAAACTGCAGCATGCCGACTGCGCCGAGGACCAGGTCGCCGCCGTCGACCGGCTTGAACACCTGCACCGCCCCCTCTTCGCCCAGCTGCTGCAGGCCCTTGTGCAACTGTTTCACCTTGAGCGGATTGCGGATGCGCACGGTCTGGAAATAATCCGGCGCAAAATACGGGATGCCGGTGTACTGCAACGCCTCGCCTTCGGAGAAGCTGTCGCCGATCTGCATGTTGCCATGGTTGGGCAGGCCGATGATATCTCCCGCGTAGGCCTCCTCCACCAGTTCGCGGCTTGAGGCCATGAAGGTGACTACACTGGACGCGCGGATCTCCTTGCCGATACGCAGATGCTTCATTTTCATGCCGCGCTCGAAATGGCCGGAACACACACGCAGGAAGGCGATGCGGTCGCGGTGGTTGGCATCCATGTTGGCTTGTATCTTGAACACGAAGCCGGAAAACTTCGGCTCGGTCGGATTCACCACGCGCACGGTGGCATCGCGCTCGCGCGGCGCGGGCGCCCACTCCAGCAGTGCGTTCAGAATCTCGCGCACGCCGAAGTTGTTGATGGCGGAACCAAAGAACACCGGCGTCTGCTTGCCGTCGAGGAAGCGTTGCAGGTCGAACGGGTGCGATGCGCCGTGCACCAGCTCCACTTCCATCTTGAGTTGCCCGATCTCCAGCGGGAAGCGGCGGGCCAATTCCGGATTGTCGATGCCCTTGATGACCTCCACCTCGCCGTCGGCACGTTCCTCGCCCGGCGTGAACAGCAGGATCTCGTCGCGCAGCAGGTGATACACGCCGCGGAAGGTCTTGCCCATGCCGACCGGCCAGGTCACCGGCGCGCACTGGATCTTCAGCACCGACTCCACCTCGTCCAGAAGTTCGAGCGGATCGCGCACCTCGCGGTCCATCTTGTTCATGAAAGTGATGATGGGCGTGTCGCGCATGCGGCACACGTCCAGCAGCTTGATGGTCTGCGCCTCCACGCCCTTGGCCGCATCGATCACCATCAGCGCGGAGTCCACGGCGGTCAGCACGCGGTAGGTATC
>JAJXTT010000022.1 GCA_021783525.1 Pseudomonadota bacterium | reverse complement strand
GTTTCCGTCTCCACAACAGACATCACGGGGCAGGATTTTGCGGCAACCAGCGCTTCGCCTTGCTACTCGATTCAAGGGCAGGTCACCTATAGCAGCGTTGGCGTTGGCGTCAGCGGCATCAGCGTGTATATCCAGAACGCCGCCGGACAAAGCACTTACAGAACCACCGATCTCACCGGCTTCTACCAATTCAATTATCTGGCGCCCAGTACCTACACCATCGCCCCGCTGTCCTGCACTTTTGCGGGCTGCATCACCTTCTCCCCCGCGAGCCTCACCGTGGTCATCGTAAACACCAGCGTGACCGGCCAGAATTTTGTTGTGCAGTACTGACGGGCTGCACCACTCCCGCTCAGCCGGAACACGAATCGCCCGGCTCTTCTCTGCCTGGCATGCGCTTCCGTCCCTCTCCTTATCTCTTTTGGTTATTACGATGTAACAAACAAGTATTTCCGCAGCATATGACACGCGACTAGACTTCGCAGCAAGTTGAATGACTCAACTGCCCAACCAAGGAAAGGAAGGTTTCATATGTCCACGCTGAAAGACAGATTCGAAGATGTGCCCGACAACTGGAAGGTCCTGCGCCTGGCGGCAGGGGATACGCCTGATCGCGTCAAGCTGCCGGTCGGACCGGTGCTGGTGCCGCTGGCGGTATGGCAGGCGCGCCGCGCCGAGCTGATCCGCCGCGAGTACGACCATGGCTGGCCCCTCGGCGTCTGGCTGGGCGCCGAAGAAAGCCCTGCGGCCATCGAGCACGACATCGATGACTTCACCGTGGTCGGCGTCGAGCCCGACAAGAGCGGCAGCCGTTACCTGGGCGTGTGGCAGGCCCTCGAAAATTTCGGTTATCGCGGCACGCTCACCACCACGCCGGCGTAACGGGACGGCCAGTACCGGGCAAACAGGCCGGGGACATGGTTTGCGGGTGCGCGGCAAAAATACCCGCACCCAGGAGAAAGGGTGCGGCGGCGATGCCGCCTCCTTCAAACCCCGTTGCCCGCCAAGGCAATCTGCTTCAGCAGGATTTCAAACTGATCGACAGGTTCCGCTTTGCCAAACAGGCATCCCTGGAAATTGGTACAGCCGATTTTCGTGAGAAGCTGCCGCTGTTCTTCGGTTTCAACGCCCTCGGCGATGACGTCCAGATTCAGGTTTTGCGCCATCGCAATAATGGTGCTGACGATGACCTTGTCGTTGCTGTCTGTCGTTATGTCGCGCACGAACGAGCGATCGATCTTGAGTTGATCGAGCGGCAGCTTTTTCAGGTACTGCAGCGACGAATATCCGGTACCAAAGTCATCGAGCGACAAGCGGACACCGATATTCTTTATTTCGTTCATGGTGACAATCGTGTTCTCGATGTTCTCCAGCAGCAGGCTCTCCGTCAGCTCCAGCTTGAGCAACCTCGGGTTGATGGCATGGCGTTGCACCAGAGACTGGATCTGCGCAACGAAATCTGCCTGGCGGAATTGTTTGGCGCTGACGTTCACTGCGAGAATGAGGTCGCGAGTGAGCAGGTCACCTTCCCACGCCTTGAGCTGGATGCAAGCGGTATCCAGAACCCATTGCCCTATGGGCAGAATCAGCCCGATTTCTTCAGCCAGCGGAATGAACTCCACAGGCGCAACCAGTCCGCGCTCCGGATGTACCCATCGGATCAATGCCTCGGCACCCAGCGTCCGATGCAGGCTGTCGACCTGTATCTGGTAATGCAACTGGAATTGGCCTTTCTTCAGCGCGAGCCGCAACTGTGATTCGATCGCCGCGCGGGCATCTATCGTTCTCTGCATCTGCGGATCAAAGAAGTGCAGGGTATTTCGCCCGAACTTCTTGGATTCGTACATGGCGATGTCGGCTTGCCTGAGCAGGTCGTCTATCGATTGCGGCCGGTCATCGAATAGTGTGATACCAATACTGGGCGTGCAGCGGTTCCCGCTCAAGGGAGCTTCATATGGCAGGTTGAGCGCGGCGAGTATCTTGTTGCCCACAGTCTCCGCGTGCGCGGCAGCCTCCATTGCATCCATGCTCAGGTCCTCCAGCATGACCACAAATTCGTCGCCCCCGATACGCGCCACCGTGTCGCCATTCCTTACGCAGCCCTCCAGGCGTCGCGCGACCTGTTGCAGCAGCAAATCGCCGCTGTCGTGCCCGAGTGTGTCATTGATGGCCTTGAAATTATCCAGGTCGATGAACAGCAGCGCGCCGGCTTTGCCGTTACGCGCACTGGCTGCCAGGGCATGCTTGAGCCTGTCCATGAGCAGGCGCCTGTTGGGCAACTGCGTGAGCGGATCGTTGGTTGCCAGTGACTGCAATTGCTGGTTCAGCTCCTCCAGCTGGTCATTTGCCTGTTTCAGCTCCGCCCGGGAATTGTTCAACTCTGTGATATCCCGCCCCACGGCCAGCACCGAAGTCACGTTGCCAGAAATATCCCGTTCAGCTGTCAGCCGGATGTGGCTATAAATCACATTCCCGTCCTTGCCCGGCCATTTCAATTCGAACTGCGTGTTCCTACCTGTTGCAATGACCTCCCTGATTTTGGTTTCGTAAATCTCGGCATTTGGCCCACCCGGAATTTCCGATGGCTTCTTGTTCATCAGTGCTGCCGTGCCTCCCTCTGTTATGCGTCCAAATGCGGGGTTAACGTAGACGCGACGGCAGTCCCTGTTGTAGCGAGCAATGGTATCGGGAGAGTTCTCTATCATCGAGCGCAGATCCTGCTCGCTGCTTGCCAGCGCCGCGGTCCTCTCCTCCACAGTGCGCTCAAGGGAAGCGTTGATTTCGTTGATCTGCTGTATCTTCTGGTTGATGGCGTCGTTCATCGCAATGAAGCTCTGCGTGAGATCGCCCAACTCGTCACCCCTCGCCTTCTCCTTATCCAACTGCCCAAGCTCGTTGCTCAAATCCCCGGTCGCATCCCCGGCCACACTCCGGAAAATCCGGCTGAGCGTTGTCAGCGGCTGTGAAATGGAGGTGGCGAAATACCAGGCCAGCGCAAAAATGAACAGCAGGCTGATGGCCGCGATCAAGCCCAGGGTCTTGACCATCTCCCAAGTGTTCTTCTGGACGATGCTTCTGGAATAAAGCGCGGCAATGGACCCAACGGGTTTGTCATTGTCGTAAAGCGACATCAGACTCTGGTAATAGCCCTCGCCATCTATCGTTATCTCGTTCAACAATTTCCCGGATGCAGCGGTACCTTGCTTTGCATTGTTCCAGTCCGGATTCCGGTACGCAGGCAAACTGCCGACACTGTAGTCCTGCGGAATAAACACATTGACGCGGGTATCGGTCAACCGGGAAAGCTGGTCGACAAAGGACTGGTCGAGCGGATGCTCCATGACAACCAGCCCGAGTTGCTTGATCCCCTGCTTCCCGCTGGATGCATCGAACGCCTCACCCATGACAGGAACATAGCTCTCTATCATCAGCATTCCGTTCCTGACGGCGTAATGCATGCTCTCCTGCCGGGGCAGTGGCCCTTCAAATTGAAGACCGATTTTGGATGTGGAAGTCGTTGCGCGCAGATTCTGCCTGCTCAGCTCTTCGCCCTCCCTCAAGGTGGCAGCCTGGATCAACGTCGCACGCGAGTGCTCGACAAATCCAACCTGCTTGCTGTCGCGGTCGAACAGGGCAAACGAGATCAGGCGACCCGAGGAATCGTAGATCGCGATCCGCGAAAGCTGTGCGACCCGCCCTATCTTGTAGGTATCCTTCACCAGTTGCTGGTAGGTGCTGAATAGCGTCTCGCGATCGATGCCCAATTGCGAATATTGCGCGAGGTACCAGATGGTCGACCCGAGATTTTTCTGGTTCGCCAATTGGCGCGAGGCAGTCAAAAGATTTTCCTTGCGATTGGCCAGCTCTTCTTCGATCACGCTGGATGCTTTGCGCAGATGAGCAAAGGACTGATCCATATTCTGCTGGCGGACCACCAATGAGACTGTCAGCAAAGTAATCAGCGCCACCGCGATGCTGATGGCAACTGAACTGAGCAGCAGCTTGTCTTTTAGCCGTTTGAATTTCATGGTGCCGGCTACTTGCCTTTCCCGGGAGTATAGGAAAGCACTGGCTTGAAACCTGCGGGAGCGGTCGTCGTATCGAACGGGTATGTCGCCTGGTTGCCATAGTCGACCAGTCCCAGTTTCACGAGGATGGTATGCGGCCGCTCTTTGCTTCTGCCCTCCAGGAAGCTCACGGCAGCATTGGTGACCACCCGCGCCTGGCTAACCGCTTTGGTATCGACGGAGGCGACAATTTCCTTGTTGCGGATAAGCCCGGCAATCTCACGCGTCAGGTCGTAGGCAACGATCCGTATCCTCTTGTTGAGGCCCGCGAGTTTCATCGGCAGAATCGCCGCGGGTGCGCAGCCGGTGCAGCCAAGGATGTAATCGAGCTGCTTGCCGTGCTCGGCAATCAGCTGTGCCGCCAGTCGCGACTGTTCGATCCGGTCGCTGTCACCGTACTTGATATCGACGATGTTGACCCTGATCGCAGCCCTGGACGCCGCTTCGCGCGTGCCTGCAACTTCGCCCTTGACCCATCCCGCATCCCGCGGACCGGGCAGCAACGCGATATTGATCTCCTTCAGCCCGCGCCGTTGCGCGTCGCGAATCGCCCATTCCGTCGCGTCGACACCCATGCCCTTCAGCGACGTGGTTACCTTGATCGTCAGGTCGTCGCTGGTGCTGTCGTTGGCCAACTCGAACACCGGAATGCCCAGTCCGCGCGCTTTGGCAATCGAGGCGTTATTCGCCGTCAGGCTGAGCGGGGAAATGACAATGGCGTCGTATTTCGCCGCGATGACATCATCCATCTTGCGTAACTGCCCGATCATGTCGTCGTAGCCATTCGCCGGAAAGATATCCACCGCGACACCCAGCCGCTTGGCTTCACTGATCACGCCATAATCGCAACCCACCCAGTATGGGTCCTTGATATGCGGAAACAGAAAGGCAATGCGCCAGGGTTTGCTTGCCCTGTCGGTCATGGCGTAACGGTCATCGACCACGCGCCCGCTCGCCAATGCCTCATCCGCCGTTCCCTCGGGTTTGACGGGCGGGTAAATGGAAAATACCGGAATGGGTTCAAACGAGCCGGCAACCGGTGCCGGTGCAGTGTCTGCCAATGCGCGAACGGCGAGTGCGCAGAACAACAATGCGCCTACGAAAAATTGCCGTGAGTAACTGCTGCCGAAATCGCTAAAGAAATTCATTGCGCACACCATTCTGGTTTTGGATGCTCTAATAATATGTAAGGTGCCCGTGGATTATATTTGCAAAGAGCAAGGTATCTTGAGCAAATTGGACTCACATCCATCCGGTGACTGGAACGCGTCAAATGTGCTCGCCACTCGACACATGCGCGATTGGTTTTGGCAATACCCCTGTATTCATAAAGTGATTATTTCCAGGATGAATCCGGCCTTGCCGGCATTTCGTTAAGTGGGAACAACCCCGTTACAATTCAGCATGAATATGATTTACGACATGCCGCTGTACCGCCCTCCCTCCGAGGGCGACAACCTGATCATCCAGGCCACGCTGGGCTGCAGCTTCAACCAGTGCAGTTTCTGTGCCATGTATCGCAGCAAGGATTATGTCGAACGCCCGCAGGCCGACGTGTTCGCCGACATCCGCACCGCCGCAGCAGACTGGCCGGACGCGCAGCGCGTGTTCCTCGCCGATGGCGATGCGCTGGCACTCCCGACCGAACGCCTGCTCGCCATCCTGCGCGAACTGGCGGCTGCGTTGCCGCGGCTGACGCGCGTTTCCTGCTATGCCACGCCCGGCAACATCCAGCGCAAGAGCGCCGAAGAGCTGGCCCTGTTGCGCGAACACAAACTGAGTCTGTTCTACTTCGGCCTCGAATCCGGCTCCGACCTCATTTTGAAGAAGATCACCAAGGGCGCCACGCAACGGCGCATGGCAGAAGTGCTGCACAAGGCTCACGCCAGCGGCATGAAAGTCTCTGCCACCGTCATCCTGGGCCTTGGCGGCACGCAGCACAGCGATGAACACATAGCCGGCACCATCGCCCTGCTGAACAGCGCGCCTGTCACCTACCTCTCCACGCTGCAACTGTATCTGGACGAAAGCATCGCCGAAGAATTCCACCGCAAATACGGCGAGCCGTTCGAGATGCCGGACGACCTCGCGATATTGAAGGAACAGGAAAGGCTCATCAGCGGCCTCAATCCGCCGCAGCCCGTCATCTTCCGCTCCAACCATGCCTCCAACGCGCTTGCGCTCGCCGGGAACCTGCCCAAAGACAAAGAGAAACTGCTGCTGCAACTGCGAGAGGCGATGGCAGGGCACCGGCCGCTGCGTCCCGTATACATGCGCGGGCTTTAACCTGGCCCATTTTCACGGCAGTCAGAAATCCAGGCTACATTCTTCGGGTAACACTACTCACCCTCTCCCCACCCCTCTGATGGAACTACTAGCCATTCGACTAGGCGGCAGAGCCGCCAAGTCGCTGGCTATCCCGCTGGCGGGAGAGGGGGAGCGTAGCGAAGGGAGAGGGTTGTTAATGGTGTCGTCAATATTTCTGACTGCTGTGTAATTCTCCCCGTCTAATTGCATGCTTTACTTTGGTGTAGAATTCTTTTCACCCTCCCCTTACCTCATTGGACATGCCAACCGTTCTACGATTACTAAACTGGCGTTTCCATTTTTATTCCGATGAAGGAATGGAGCCGCCGCATATCCATGTGGACACGGGAGAAGGCGAATGCAAGTATTGGCTGGAGCCGATCAGACTGGCCAGAAGCCGCAACATCAGTCCTGTCGAATTGCGGCGTATCGAGGCGGCAGTATTTGAGCATCAGGATCTATTCAAGGAGAAATGGCATGAGTTCTTCCATCACTGAATTGGAGCATTGTGCCACCCGCGCCTGGGTGACGGGTCGTATCGTCTTTGTGGAGCTCACAGATGGCCGACAGATCGGATTTCCCGCTGCCCGCTTCAAATTATTGAGCAAGGCGAGCGATGAACAGCTCAAGAAAGTTATGCTACGGGCAAATGGAACTGCATTACGCTGGGACGAACTGGATGAAGATATATCCGTAAGCGGCATCATTGAAGGTCACTTCCAACTTCCGCTACCGATTGCGGCGTAAGTAAAAAAAGCTGACAAGCTTGGTTTTCGCCAACAACCTCGACGCTGGTCCGTACAATTACGTGAAAGCCTCCGCCACCGCCATCCCGGAGCTCGGTGGCACCACACACAGCAAGCAACCTATCGACAACACCATGGCCGTGTAAACTGCGCGCCGGAAATCTGTCCGTGGCAAATATAGACTGCTCTTGCAACTTCACGAAGCGACGGCTGTCCATCAGCCGCCCCGACCACGGCACCTGCACGATGTTCGAGGCTGGCCGCCAAGCGGAAGCAGTTCTTTGAGCAAGACAATTGATCGTTCGTGGCCTGCCTCAAATCGCTTAAAATAGAAACCTCTATGGAAACATTGCTGCAACGCCACCTTCAGGATGAGGTCGACGAGATCACACTGATCGCTGGTCTCGTCTCCCGGATCCGCCCCAAAAAGTCCTCGCAGGCTGTTCATGCGGAACACATGATAGGCGCGCTTTGCCACATACTCGGGCGACGGCCGGAATTGCGCGCTTCGCTGCGCGGCGCACTGCTCAAATTGCTGGGCGCCCACAAACCGGTCTCGCTGTATGTGGAATCGGGAATCCTGCCCAGCACCGGATTCTTCACGGAACTGTACCGGCGGGTGAGCCACAAGATACTGCCGGAGGCGATCGACTCCAATTACCTGAAAGACCTCTTCGCACTGGTCTTCATCCGCGATGACGACGAAGTCTGGGTCAACGCCGTGCCTGATGCGCGCTGGCTGGAACTCCTGGCGGCCCTGCGCTTCGACGAGCAAGTTGCCGACACTGACCTGCCCTCCCCGGTGCGCGGCATACTGGATGCGGTGCTGGTGTTGTCCTACCGCATCTCTTCCATCGGCCTGGAGCCGGAGCTGATACGCAACGAACCTTCGCTTGAGGAATTCGCTTCGCCCTTCCTCGCCCAGAACGACGAGGTCGGCGAATACCTTGAGCAGTTCGCGCTGGCCTGGGCGGACGCCTCGCTTGAGTTCCAGGACGAACGGCACATCCTGGTCTTGCTGGACCAGTGTGCGCAGGTCATCCAGAAGATCCGGCGCACCGCTTCCCGTTCCGGCACCAGCATCAGCCTGACCTTTCTGTTGCAGCGGCTGACCCAGCAGCTGGAGCGCATGGAACACCTGCTTGCGATTCTCGCCGCGCTGCGCGAAGACAAGAGCGGGGAGCGCGCGCTGCCACTGTTCGTGGGCTTGTTCAAGACTCTGGTCAGCGGCGAATGCCACAAGAACGATGTAAGGCAGCACTGGCGTGAAAGCCTGGAGCTGCTTGCCTTGCGCGTGACCGAGAACGCCAGCCGCACCGGCGAGCATTACATCACCAGCACGCGGCCGGAATATTTTGCGCTGCTGAAGTCGGCCATGGGTGCGGGGCTGATCATCGCTTTCATGGCGGTGATCAAGCTGCTTGTCGCAAAACAACACTTGCCGCCGCTGACCGAGGCACTGCTGTTCAGCCTGAATTACGGCCTGGGCTTCATGCTGATCCACATCCTGCACTTCACCGTCGCCACCAAGCAGCCCGCGATGACGGCTTCGGCCATCGCTGCCAGCATAAGTGAACAGGGCGGCAACAGCCGCGACATGGAGAGCCTGACCAGCATCATCGCGCAGACATTGCGCAGCCAGTTGGCGGCGATCCTGGGCAACGTGCTGGTGGTGATACCGATGGCCATGCTGATCGCCTGGGGGGTGTTGAAAGCGACAGGCGTGCATTTCATCTCGCCTGAAAAAGCCCATCTGCTGATGGCCGATATCGACCCGATTCACGGCCTGGCGGTGTTTTATGCCGCGATCGCCGGCGTATGCCTGTTCCTCTCGGGGTTGATCGCGGGCCACCATGACAACCTCGCCGTCTACAACCGCATCCCGCAGCGACTGAAGCAACTGCGCTGGCTGGAGCGGCTGCTGGGCAAGGCACGCTTGTCGAGAGTCGCCGACTATGTGGAAAACAATCTGGGCGCATTGGCGGGAAATTTCTACTTCGGCTGCATGCTGGGCGGCATGACCGCGATCGGCGTGCTGTTCGGCCTGCCGGTGGACATCCGGCACATCACCTTCTCTTCCGCGTATCTGGGGTTTTCGCTGATCGGGCTCGATTTCGCGATGCAACCGCAGGAACTGTGGCTCGGCGTGCTGGGCATCGCGCTGATCGGTCTGTCCAACTTGGTGGTCAGCTTCACCCTGGCGCTCAGCGTGGCGATGAAAGCGCGCAAGGTCACCTTTACGCAAAGGCGAGCCTTGCTGCAAAGCCTGGGCAGGCGCTTCCGGCAGAAGCCGGGAGAGTTTTTGCTGCCGCCAAAGTCACAAAAGGACGATGAACTGAACGTTCATTGAGAATGCGCTGGGTGACGTTGCGCTAACCCACGCTGCAAAATTGCCGTAGTTGCAGCAGAAAACAGGAACAAGATTTCCTGACCGAATGCCATGCGACCCTGTCCCGTTTAGTTGCATTCGATTACCCCGGCGACATGGTCAACAACTCATCAACTACGACATGGCCACTTTCGATGTCGGCACCAACATGAATTGATTCGCAACCCGCGCCGATACTCAATCCCGACCAGGAATTCAGCCGTTAACCGGACACCGCCGACCTGTACCAAGGTCCGATGGCGATCGTTGCTGAAATCCGGATAATAAATACCAATTGCGAGATTTCGTCTGTATTTTATTGGAGGCTCTTATGCTTAAAGGCATCAAATTGATTTTCAAAGTGGGGATAGGGTGCGTAGCAGCGGTCGGGTTAGCTCAAGCAAATACGCTGACGCCAGTTTCCACCGTTTATGGCGACACATCCTGGCAGAATATTGGAGGCACCTCGTATACGTTTACGGATACCAATCATAATGGTCAAATCAATGTAGGTGAAAAAGTTACTTTTACTGTTGATATGCAAAAAACGTATTGGGGTATTCATGCCTTTGACGCATTAAAGGTCTGGATCGACAATTCGTCCGGCACCAATCTCTCTATCAACCAATTCAGATGGAATTTTGATCCGACTCATAACAACGAAACAGCAACAGGTTGGTATGTGAGTCCAACTGGTCAATGGGTTAATAATGATAGCTGGAAACCCTGGAAAGGCGGCGACCAGCTATTTTCTTTTGACTACACTTTCACCACGGCGGGCAGCTATGACCTGGTCGCAAGCGTCATGTGTAGTGCAGACCTTTCAGGGCTTACCGGAATATCGCAGACCGCTCTGGAGACTAACAATGACTGGAGCAAGTGGAATGAGAATTTTCATTCACTGCCGGGGTGGAAACAGGGTGAAACCGACAGATACCAATTTACAGTAGTTGCATCACCGGTTCCCGAACCCCAGACCTACGCAATGATGCTGGCAGGCTTGGGTCTAATGGGATTCACGGCACGCCGCCGGAAATCAATGGATATCTGAAAAAAATAGCACTTTGCAATCAAAGTTGGATAAAGAGGGTCGGATATTGCGACCCTCTTTGCTTTGCTAGTGGGCGCATTGAATCAGCCAACTTGTCTCACGCATCCGGCGAACAACCTGCAGCTGCGCGCTACAAGCAACTCAAAATCACCAAATCCTGCGGCAACGCATTCCTCAATCTCGGTTTCTCGCCAGACGAAGCCACCATCCTTACCATGCGTTCTCAACTGATGGTTGAACTACGCATCAAAATCCGCGACAAGCAATGGACACAGGCAGAAGCCGCACAAGTGCTAGGCATTTCGCAATCGCGCGTCTCCGACCTGATACGAGGCAAGTTTGAGAAATTTAGTCTGGATATGCTGATCACACTGGCGACCAGAGCGGGAAACAAAGTTGAATTGAAGATGGCGGCTTGAAAGAGCTTCACCTTAATTTCACATAGAAGAAACATTGCGCCAGCAAGCGCTTATCTATTTCGCTTCCATTCGCATTGACACATCCTGCCTCGCTCAAATAAAGTCTGCCCCACTTGCACTGCGGAGGGGTGGCGGGCGCAGCCGCCGGGCACCCACCGGCGTACCCCTTGCGGGTGAATCTGCACCACGCACATCGCGCCGCACGTACGGAGCGAGGCTCACAGCAGAATCCCCAGAAACGAGGCTGGCGCAAGACAAGCACCCGCACGGCGGGCGACCAGCATTCGAATTGAAGGGGAAGACTTGTCTCAAGCTTCCAGCGAACAACCTGCGCTCAATCCCAACGCCAGCACGCTCAAACCGGGCGGCAGCATCGCCATCACCCGCTGGGCACCCGTGGACCAATCGCCCGCCATGCACACCATGTTCGGCGCACTGCGCGCCATCAAGCCCGACCTGCCGCAACCGCGCCGCTCCGTCACCACACTGGAAAACCCCGAGCGTTTCAAACAAGAGATGGAGGAAGCCGGGTTCCGCAACATCGAGATACGCAGCGTCGGCACCACCGCCGAATTCTGGGACAACATAATCAAGGGCAGCGCCCCGATTCAGATGATGAAAAAATCAATCATGTCCGTTCGTGGCCTCGCAGAGGTTCTCGCACCCTCTGGGTGTGAGCCTGATGGAACTACTAGCCATTCGACTAAGCTCGCAAGCGAGCAAGTCGCTGGTTATGTCGAACCACATTCCGAAAACACAGGCGAAGAGCTATTGCGCGAGAAAGAAAAGCTCGCGCTGGCTTGGCTGAAAGAGACGCTGCCTACGCTGAAGGGACCGTTGACTTCGGATGCTTGGCTGGGGGTGGGAGTGAAATTGGACGTATCCGAAATTCTGTGTGTGAGGTCGGCTTAGTCACAGCATCAGTTTAACGCTGCCGTGAATCGTTCGCCAAACATGATGGCGAATTGATTGGCTGCCTCCTTCCATGTTCGTGGCGGCATC
>JAJXTT010000310.1 GCA_021783525.1 Pseudomonadota bacterium | reverse complement strand
ACGCTGGTTGTGTTCGGCAGGCTGACCTGCTCCATGAAATCCAGCGCGGACAAGGGTTCATGCACGCGCACCACCGTCTCGATCTGCGGCTGGATGTCGCCCTTCACCAGCGCCAGATGGGTACGCTGGGTGGTCTTGTCGGTGTAGCTCACCAGTTCGAATTCGCCGTAGGCAGTTCGCACCGTGCGACGCGCCACGCGCTCGACCAGCGTCTCGTTGTGGATGCGGTACTCGATCAGGTCGGCGATGGTGCCTATCTTCAGGCCGTGTTCCCTGGCGAACGGGATCAGGTCCGGCAGGCGCGCCATCTCCCCGTCCTCCTTGATGATCTCGCAGATCACCGCCGCCGCCATCACGCCGGCCATCTGTGCCAGGTCGCAGCCCGCTTCGGTATGTCCGGCGCGCACCAGCACGCCGCCCGGACGCGCCATGATGGGAAAGATATGGCCGGGCTGGACGATGTCGGCCGGCTTGGCATCCTTCTTCACCGCGGCCCTGATCGTGGTGGCGCGGTCGGACGCGGAGATGCCGGTGGTCACGCCTTCCGCCGCCTCGATGGAAACTGTGAAATTGGTGCCCAGCGGACTTTTGTTCTCGCGCGCCATGTGCGAAATGCCAAGCTGGCGGCAACGCTCTTCGGTCAGCGTCAGGCAGACCAGGCCGCGCGCATGGCGGATCATGAAGTTGATGGCTTCGGGCGTGACGAATTCGGCGGCGAACAGCAGGTCACCCTCGTTCTCGCGGTCTTCCTCGTCCACCAGTACGACCATACGCCCGGCGCGTATCTCGTCGATTATCTCGGTTATGGGTGCGATGTCTGTCATGGTCTGCGGCTCAGTTTGGGGTGTCGCGAAATCGCGGGACACGGATTTTAACACCATCGGCAATAATCCTCGCCGCCTCTGTCAGGGCGGACCGCATTGTCCGCCCGCGGCATTCGCGTTTCGCACCCGCCCCGATACCAATATAATCCGGCCGTCGCCGTCACCGCTATTTCCATGAAGCAGAGCAACCTTTCGAAATGGGCAATCCGCTACCTGGGCATCGCGCTGTGCCTGTTGCCGACCTTGCCAATCTCGGATACCTTCGCCTGTCCGGAATCGCCGCAGAATGAGAACCCTGTCTTTTCCTTCAAGGGAACGGCGTGCGCGATTCTCTGCCCGCGACCGTCATCCGCGGATGGCCGGTGCGGAACCGGAATGCCGCGAAGCGGCGCACCATTCATTTCAGGAGATTGACGTTGCTGGAAGGTATCGTTTTTGTGCTCGCCACGATGGCTTTGGCTTATGTTTCGAGAGCGTCGCTGCGCGCTCCGAGGTCGCACGGCTTCTATCGCTTCTTTGCATGGGAGCTGATGCTGCTTCTGATCGTCATGAACATCGACGGCTGGTATGACGTGCCGGTTTCATTCGACCAGACGATCAGCGGAATCTTGATGGCCATTTCGCTGATCGTGATCATCATGGGCTACGGGATACTGCACCAGTTCGGCGAACGGGACGACAATCGCGATGACGGGGCTCTGCTGCTGTTCGAGAAGACATCCGTACTCGTCACCCACGGGATATACCGCTATATCCGCCACCCGATGTACAGCTCGCTGATCTTTCTGGACGGGGGCCTGTTCTTCAAGCGCATGTCCTGGCTGAGCGGAGGCATTGCGCTGCTCGCCTGCGTGTTCCTCTTGATGACCTCACTGGTGGAGGAAACGGAAAACATCCGCTATTTTGGCACTCAGTACGAGGAGTACATGAAACGGACCAAGCGCTTCATCCCTTTTCTGGTGTGAATCACACGGCGTCCGCGGTCATCATGCGCTCGACGTAGCGCGCGATCAGGTCGATCTCAAGATTCACTTTCGCCCCGACCTTCAGCTCGTTCAACGTCGTCATATCCAGCGTATGCGGGATGAGATTCACCTCGAACTCCGCGCCCGAAACCTGGTTGACCGTCAGGCTGACGCCGTTGATGGTGATTGAGCCCTTCACCGCGATGTACTTTGCCAAAGTTTGCGGCGCGCGCACGATCAGCCTCCAGCTCTCGCCGATATCGTTGAACGCGATCACCGTGCCCACGCCGTCCACATGCCCGCTGACGAGATGACCGCCCAGCCGGTCCGACAAACGCAGCGCTTTTTCCAGGTTGACATGGCCGCCCTGCATTTCCAGTCCGGTCGTGCAATTCAGCGTCTCGCGCGACACATCCACCGTGAAATCGTTGCCGGATATATTCACCACAGTGAGGCAGACTCCGTTCACCGCGATGCTGTCGCCCAGCTGGACGTCGTCCATGCCGAGCATCTCGGTGGCCACCGTCAGCCGCAAGCCACCCTCCCTGTCCTGTGCCGATTTGATTAGGCCGACATCGGCCACGATCCCGCTGAACATGATCAACTCTCCCTTGATATTTTCGCAACAATACGCAAGTCGTTGCCCACCTGGCGCACGTCGCCCCACTGCAGGGCGATATGCC
Organism: Pseudomonadota bacterium; assembly: GCA_021783525.1. Taxonomy (GTDB): domain Bacteria; phylum Pseudomonadota; class Gammaproteobacteria; order Burkholderiales; family Gallionellaceae; genus Sideroxyarcus. The sequence goes on along the minus strand of JAJXTT010000310.1, from coordinate 195 downwards.
GATCCAGTTGCGCAAGCTCGCCGATATCCGCCATGCCGCGCGCCGCGTCGCCCAGGAATTGCGGCGCCAGATACAGCACCAGCTCATCCACCAACCGGGCCTTGATCAGTCCGCCGTTCAAGGTGCGCCCCGCCTCCACCAGCACTTCATTGATACCGCGCCTGCCGAGATCGCGCATCACGCCGGCCAGATCCA
>JAJXTT010000309.1 GCA_021783525.1 Pseudomonadota bacterium | reverse complement strand
CCTTCGCGGAAATCGATGCTTTGCAGCAGGCCCGCCACGCGCGGCATGACGTTGACGTAATTGAGCGGTATGACCGTGCCCTGAATGTCTATCCACACCGGCATGGATTCCTGTTTTGCAGTCGCCGCCGTAACCGGGACGGGAGGGATATTCGCACCCGGAGCACCCTCGCCCTCTTTTGCGAAACCGTAGATCGACGTACCCAGTACCAGCACGAAGGTGGCGGCGCCGAGCGCCCAATAGCGATTGAAGATTCCGGTCAGGCCATGCAAAGATTGATGCGATTCAGGGCGTCTGGATTTGAGTGGCATAAGTAGATTCTGAATATGAAAGTGGGTGTGGCGCGGTAGTGCTTATTGTACCGAAGGCGGCCAGGGCGGTGGCGCATTGTATGCCCGGGCAGACTGTGGCGAAACGCGGCTGACAGGCATGCGCCACGGAGCGCCAGCTTCCTGTCGCCGCGGTGACGCTCCCTGCCTTCGATAGGGCGATTCCCCGATTCTGCACGAACCGTAATCTAGCCGGTGCGAGTAACCGCCGTGTGTCCGCTCTGTATTCGGCGAATTGCATTTGTAACCCGGCTGATACAAGAAGGCGGCTGCCGTGAAACAATCCCGCAGGGCCTGCCGGAGCCATTTCAGGCAAGGCCGCGATTGAAGCGAAAATAGGGCACCGGGCGATATATAATTCAGCCCATGATTTGGGTGGATACATGATGAAAAATAAATTGATGTGGATGTTCCTTGCGCTTGCGATCGCGACGCAGGCGGTTGCACTCGAAGCATCGCGGACAGCTTTGCCGCTCCAGCCCCAGCAGGAGGAATCCCAGGCTGCGCATCTGTCCGCCGAGATCCTGACCCGCTACCAGTACAGGCGCGTGCCGCTCGACGACGCGGCTTCGTCGAAGATATTCGACAACTACCTGAAGTCGCTCGATGGCGAAAAGATATATTTCCTGCAGGCCGACATCGAACGGTTTGCGTATGCCCGAACCAAGCTTGACGATGCCATTCTCGATGAAGACCTGAGCATCCCTTTCGAGATCTTCAATGTCTACCGGCAGCGCATTACCGCACGCATCGCCTATGCCCGTTCGCTGCTCAAGAAGGGGTTTGATTTCGAGCGCAAGGAAAGCTACCAGTACATGAGGGAAAAGGCACCCTGGCCCAAGTCTGAAGACGAGATGAACGACCTGTGGCGCAAGCGCGTCAAGAACGACTGGCTGCGTCTCAAGCTTGCCGGCAAGGATACCCGGAGCATTGCGGATACGCTCGACAAGCGTTACGAAAACATCCTGACCAGTATCGCCAAGGTCAAGAGCGAGGATGTGTTCCAGATCTTCATGAATGCCTATGCCATGTCGGTCGATCCCCACACCAATTACTTCGGGGTTCGCGCTTCGGAAGACTTCGATATTTCGATGAGCCTGTCGCTTGTGGGCATAGGAGCCGTGCTTCAGACCAAGGACGAATACACGACCATACGGGAACTGCTGGCAGGCAGTCCGGCAGCGCTGTCGGGAAAATTGAAGGTCGGCGACCGCATCGTGGGAGTCGGACAGGGGGATGACGGCCCGATCACCGACGTGATGGGCTGGCGCATCGATGACGCGGTGGCACTGATACGCGGCGCGGAAGATTCGGTGGTGGTGCTGGATGTGCTCCCGGCTTCAGCCGGCCCCGACGGCAAGCACAATCTCATCCGGCTGGTCCGGAAGAAGATCAGCCTCGACAAGCAGGCGGCAAAAAAATCCGTCATGGAAGTGAAAGACGGCACTGCAACTCGCCGCATCGGGGTGATCACCCTGCCCGGGTTCTATCAGGACATCGCCGCCCGCCAGCGAGGCGACAAGGATTTCAAGAGCGCAAGCAGGGACGTGTCGCGCCTGTTGGCGGAACTCAAGAAGGACAAGGTGGACAGCGTGCTGGTGGACCTGCGTAACAACGGCGGAGGCTCGCTGGACGAAGCGATCGATTTGACGGGATTGTTCATCGACAAGGGGCCCGTGTTGCAGCAGCGCGACTCCAAAGGCGAGGTGACAGTCAACAATGACACTCACCCCGGCGTGGCCTGGGATGGCCCGCTCGGCGTCCTGATCAATCGCGGGTCGGCGTCGGCCTCGGAGATCTTCGCTGCAGCGATACAGGATTACGGCCGCGGCATCGTGATCGGCGAGACCAGTTTCGGCAAAGGCACGGTGCAGACCGTACTGGACCTGGACCGGCTCGAAAAAAACGACAAACCGAAATTCGGCGAACTCAAGATGACCATCGCCCAGTTCTTCCGCATCAATGGCGGCACCACCCAGTTGCGCGGGGTGATACCGGATATCGGCCTTCCGATGATCAGCGACGCGGAAGATTTCGGGGAATCCAGCTATGACAATGCCTTGCCGTGGTCGCAGATCCCGCCGGCTGCCTATACGCCGGCCGGAAGCCTGACTGCCATCGTGCCGCAACTGAAAGCCATCCACGATGCGCGGATAAGCAAGGACAAGGATTTCCAGGCTTTGAGGGAAGATATTGCCGAGTTCGATGCCCAGCGCAAGAAGAACCTGATCTCGCTGAATGAGACTGAAAGGCGCAAGGAGCGCGAAGCACAGGAGGCCCGGATACAGGCAAGAGAAAAGGACGCCGCGGCATTCGAGGACGACGGTTTGCAGTCGAACGACC
>JAJXTT010000308.1 GCA_021783525.1 Pseudomonadota bacterium | reverse complement strand
TCGAACACCTGTTCGGCGTGCAGTTCCTGTCCAAGGAGTTCTATTACATCAGCGAGCTGCCCTCCGACCTGCAGAGGGGCGACGTGATCGTCGTTGCGGGCATGTCTTTCCTCATCAGCCTGTTCGCCACCCTCTACCCGAGCTGGCGTGCCTCCAAAGTGCAGCCTGCGGAGGCCCTGCGTTATGAATAAAAAACCGATCATCTCCTGCCGCGACTTGCGCAAGACCTATGCGCAAGGCGACCTGAGCGTTCCCGTCCTGAACGGGGTGAACCTCGAAGTGGCGCGGGGCGAGCGCATCGCCATCGTCGGAGCATCCGGTTCCGGCAAGAGCACCCTGCTGCACCTGCTGGGCGGCCTAGACACCATCACCGGCGGCAGCGTCAGCATACTGGGCCAGGATGTATCGAAGATGAACGAGGCACAGCGCGGCGAACTGCGCAACCGGTCGCTCGGATTCGTCTACCAGTTCCACCATTTACTGCCGGAATTCACCGCACTTGAAAACGTCGCCATGCCGCTGCTGATACGCGGAATGAAACCGGCCGAGGCTCATCCCCAGGCCGCCTTCATGCTGGAGCAGGTCGGGTTGGCGCATCGCGTCCGGCATACACCCGCCGAACTTTCCGGCGGAGAACGCCAGCGCGTGGCCGTTGCGCGTGCGCTGGTCACCCAGCCCGCGTGTGTGCTGGCCGACGAGCCGACCGGAAACCTGGATCGCGCTTCGGCTTCCACCTTGTTCGACCTGATGCAGGCACTCAATGCCAAGCTCAATACCAGCTTCATCATCGTCACCCACGACCTGGAACTCGCGTCGAGGATGCAGCGCCAGATGCGCCTTGTGGACGGCACATTGCACACAATCTGACGCCCAGATCCGATTGCAGCGTTTCCGTCATCACCCTGTAACAGGCAGGGAATAAAGTTCGGACAATCCTAACTACAGGAGCGTCGAACATGCTTCCCTTCCCTGCGCACTCTCTGCCGAATAACGAGTTGACCGCCTCCGATGGCGCCTTGCTCCCGTTCGAGAATTTGCTCGACTTCAAGACATTCGTCTCTCTGCGACGCATGGTGACTCATCAGCAAAACAAGCCTTTGCTCAAGCGTACCGATTTCATGAAGCAGGTCACACTGTATCTCCCAGAGGTTGCCGCGCGCATCGAGGAAAGCGATTTCGGCGTGGTGCATCTGGAAGTGGGCGCGATGAAGCTGGCGACCAAAGAAGCCATCGATAGCCGTGATTTTGCCACCGCACGCAGGCACGTGCTCCTGATCGCCGAAATCTTCGACCGTGCCGATGCTGAGCTCTACAATGCGATCCGCGTCTCTTTTCTGGAAGATCTGTTTCTGGACGAGACAAACGCCGCTTACCTGGAAGCGCGCGCCATGCTGTCGAGGTCGATGGAAAATGTTCTGAGACAGTCTGAATTGCACCTGGAAAAGCTGCGCGGTACCGCGGTGCAGGGTGCAGATTTCACCGATACAAAATAAAACGCCCCGGAGCACTGGCTCCGGGGCGTTTTATGTGCAGCGTATCAGTTGGAAGCACTCATGGATGTCAACGCCGGCAGCGCGACGAGAAACGCCATCACACCCACCATCACCCAGCGGAAGAACCTGGCCGCTTCTTCATATGCTTTTTTCATTCGATACCTCTTTTAGTTGACTGATTACCCGGCCTGAATCTGCCGAACGCAATCTCAGACCCGAATAGTCGAGAAAAGTTCCGGGTTATTTCATGTGACGTCTGCGCCACTTGATCACTACAAACAGGCGCCAGAAGAGACGAACTGCGGCATAGCCGACGATGGCAAGGCTGACGGCAAGTATTGGAAGGCCGATCAACAGGGGTTTGCCCAGCAACTTCAGCCAGGACCACAATTGAAACAATCCATCGCTCCAGTGCAGATCCGGAAAGACAGGCAGGGCGTTTGCGTTCGCCGAACCGATCACCCCTATGCCGATCTGATATGCCAGCATATATAAGGGCACGATGGTGAACGGGTTGGTATAAAGCGTGGTGAAAGCGGCCACAGGCAGGTTGACGCGGAAAAGCACTGCCAGCAATACGGCAACGATCATTTGCAGCGGCCCCGGGATCAGCCCGCACAACAGGCCGACGGCCACCCCGCCGGCCACCGAACGCCGGTGCAGGTGCCACAGGTTGTGATGTACCAGCCAGTGTCGTATCGGGCGCAGCCAGCGCTGGCGCAGGATGCTGTTATGGTCCGGTAGCCTGTTTTGGAAGTATCTGCGCATGGGTGGATTCTATGATTTTGCGGTACGCTACGCCTATGGTTTCCTTCGCGCTCTTCTTTACATTCGGCGTGTGGTATCTGCAACAGCAAGCCGCACTGCCTGCGCTCCCTGCCTACTGGCCTCTGGCCGTTATCGTGCTGCTGCTGCCGCGCCCGAACGGCAGGTTGCCGGCGGCCGCGCGCCGCGGCGCGATGTTGCTTTGTGCCGCATTGCTGGGTTTCGGCTATGCCGCCTGGATGGCCCAGCACCGTCTGTCGGACGCGCTGCCGGACGAATGGCAGGGGAAGAACATCACGATCACGGGCACGGTCGATGAAATGCCCCGTCTGCATGAACGCGGTGTGCGTTTCGCGTTCGATGTGGAAAGCGTTCAGACTGAAGGTGCGCACGTACCTCGCCACATCCAGCTCA
>JAJXTT010000307.1 GCA_021783525.1 Pseudomonadota bacterium | reverse complement strand
TCGATCGCGGCCCTGATGTTGATGACGGCGGTGTGTCCGGAAATCTGCTCGGAGAACGATTCGACGAAAGTATCCTGGTTCGATGCTCCGTCGGGAAGCGGAACGTTCGCATCGGCGACAGATCCCGTTCTTTTCGATCCGGCATCGGACGGTCTCTGCAGATCGCCGGGAGAGGTGATGTCATTGATCAGCATAAAAAACCCGCCAACCTTGCCGTCTTCGCCAAACTGCGGGATGTGCTCGACGCGCAGCCGGTAGACGGCACCGTCCGGCATTTTCTGCGTGCGCTCGTACTGCACCTGGTGTCCGTCCAGCGACTGCCGGACTGACGTCGCCGTTTCCTGGTAGACGCTGGAGCCGAGGATCTTGCGCAGGTGCTGGCCATGGATCTGATCCGGCCGCAGATGCAGCCATTCCGTGAAGGCCCGGTTGTGGTACTGGCATTGTCCTTCCGTATCGAAGAAGGCAACCATGACAGGCAGCACCTCGTCGATCAGACGCAACCGGGGATTGCCCATGGAGATCGTCTCTTCGGCCCTCTTGCGGCGCTGGGTTTCTTGCTCGAGCTTGTCCTTTACCATGGACAATTGCGCGGTGCGTCTGGCGACCACCCATTCGACATGCGACACCCGGCTGGCCTCGGCCAGGACCGCCGCCACGAGGATCCCGCCGAGAAAAGTGATCCATTGCAGGCCCAGGCCGGTAAAGTAGATCGCAAATACGAGCGCGCCCGCAGTCACGATGACAGCCAGGGCTGAAAAGAAGGGGCGAACGGCACGAAAGATGAAGCGGAATTTCATTTTTCACTCCCACGGTCCTGCGTGTAAGTCCTGAATCGACAAGCGCCAGGTATCCCGGCCCGTGTCCAGTTTATCTCCGAACGGTGACGGTTGTGTGCAGTTCTCCGGGTTGGCGCCGGAAAGTCAATATGGCGACTCCGCGGCGCCGCTCACGGTGGGGCGATACGTCAGAACTCGATGGAAGGGCGGAACACCAGTGTCGTCACGTTGGTGTGCAAGTTCCGGAGTGCGCCGGAATATTCGTTCGGGCTGGTCCAGACGAAACCGACGTCCAGCGTCGGTGCGTAACCCCACTGCGGCATCGGAATCTTTTTTCCGGCGATCATCTCAAGGCGGACCATTTCACCGCCAGTTTGCAGGAAGTACATGCGCATATCGTAGTTGGCGTTCTCCATCCACTCGAGGAACGAGTAACGGAGATCAAGATTGCTGCGGTGCAGGCTGATATAAGTGACGTCGTTGACATCCTTGTTGGTGTTGTAACGCGCACCCACGCGGAAACTCCAGGACAGTTTTTCGTCGGGATAGTCGAGCTGCCCCTTGATCTTCCACTCGACCTCATACCAATCGTCCGGGATGAGCACATTGTCCTTGATGTGCTTGTTGCCTGCGCTGAACAGATAGCCGGTGTAACCATAGTTGTTTCCTTCGCGCTGTTCCTTCGGGCGGTTCAGTTTTGCGACGTTGCCGAAGAAAGCGGAGACCGCCCAGGGCTCCTGGAAGTCGGGTGTCGCGGATTCCAGCAAGTTGATGCCGGTGTTGCCGATCTCGGCTTGGCGGTAGAGCGACGGCGAGTGCGACTTGACCGCCGTACCCAGCGACGCCAGCGGATACACGCTCGCTTCCAGCACCATGTAGCGCGGGATCAGCGAACCTTGAATGAGCCTGCTGTAGATCTCCGACTCGTTGTCCGAGGTGATGACGGGGATGGGTTTGTCGGTGAGGGGGACGTTGTAGTCGATGTCGGTATATTTTGCGGAGGCTTCCAATACCAGTTCCGACTTGCTGACCGCCTCCGCCGCGGCCTTTCCCGAGCGGTCTTCCTTTGGAGAGATTTCTTCAGCGAGCGCGAACGACGTGTACAGGCAGAGTGCGGCCGCGCAAACGAGATGAAGATGATCCGGGAAAGAGCGCATGGGGAGGGATTCTATCTGCTGTGGCCCGCCGATAAAAGCATGAGAGAATCGGCCTTTATTCAGGAGGCCTATTTTGAAGAAACTCACTTTTGCCGATATGGACAGGCTGAGCCGGGACGCCCGTCGGTCGCCGCGTCTGCGTGCCAACTCCAACCTGCACCAGGAGCTGACCGATCCCATCCAGCGCCTCGCCATCGCCATGGAGCCGGACACGCTGATCCTGCCGCATCGCCACCCGCATACCTGGGAAGTGCTGACCTCCTTGCGCGGGCGCTTCACCGTTCTGGTGTTCAACGAAGCGGGCAGGGTCACCGAACGCGCGGAGCTGGGCGAAGACACCGGCGTGGTGGAGATACCCGCGGGCGCCTGGCATGCCGTGCTGTCGCGCGATGCGGACGCCGTGATCTTCGAAGTCAAGCACGGCCCTTACGCGCCGATCGCCGAGGCCGATGTCGCATGCTGGAGCAAAGGGCGTAGCGCCGCGGAATTGAATGCGTGGTACGCCCTGGCCCAGGTCGGCGACGAGATGGCCTGAGGGATCCTTACGTCAAGATCCCTTCGCCCAGCCCCTTCGACTATGTTCAGGGCTAAAGGCCTTGTCGAAGAGGCACATGAATGGTCTTTGTTCCCGATTTATTGATACGGCGCTCATAATCCAAGAATCCGTTCGCATTGAGCTTGTCGAAATGTGAATGGATTCTTGTGCTTCGACAGGCACGATCGGCAATATGGTTCAAAGCG
>JAJXTT010000306.1 GCA_021783525.1 Pseudomonadota bacterium | reverse complement strand
CACCTGGTCGACCAGGGTTCCCTGGGGCAGAAGACCAAACGCGGCGTCTACATGAAGATCGGCAAGGAGATTCATGTGCTGGACCTGCACACCCGGGAATACCGCCTGTCCGATGCCAAAGTGGACGACGGCGTGAAGGACATCCTGCGCGAACGCGACTGGGCGAAGAAACTCGCCGGACTGCGCGGCAACCCGCATCCGCAGGCGCAGTTCCTGTGGGCGACGTTCCGCGATGTGTTCCACTATTGCGCCCTCCAACTGGAGTCGATCGCGAACAATACGCGCGACCTGGACCTGGCCGTGCGCTGGGGTTTCGGCTGGGACAATGGCCCGTTCGAGATATGGCAAGCCGCGGGCTGGCAGCAGGTGGCGGGATGGATCAGCGACGATATCGCTGCGGGCAAGGCGATGGCGAGCACACCGCTGCCTGCGTGGGCGACCGATCCGACACGTCTTGCAGTGCATGGCATACAAGGTTCCTATGCGCCGGCCAGCAACGGCTGGCAACCGCGCTCCACATTGCCTGTCTATCAACGCCAACTCTACCCGGACAGGCTGTTGGGCGAGGAGCGCCACTACGGCGAGACCGTATTCGAGACCGACGAAGTGCGCCTGTGGCACACGGGAGACACCATCGCCATCCTGAGCTTCAAGAGCAAGATGCACACCGTCAGCAACGAAGTGCTGGACGGCATCCTGCGTGCGGTGAACGAGGCCGAAGCGCATTTCAGCGCGCTCGTCCTGTGGCAGACCGAGCCGCCGTTCTCGGCCGGGGCCAACCTGCTGCAACTGATGCAAGGCATGCAGGAACCGGCACCGGATGAAGGCCTGTTCGGCCGCTTCAAGCAGGCGGCCAGCCGCGTCAAATACACGATAGCGGGCGGCGGCGGCCTGGGCGAGATCGTCAATGCCGCCACCGGCAACGTGCCCAAGGTGGAAGCCGTGGTGGCCAAGTTCCAGCAGGTCTCGCAGCGCCTCAAATACGCGCTCGTGCCCACCATCGCTGCGGTGGACGGGCTGGCGCTCGGCGGCGGCTGCGAATTCTCCATCCACTGCACGCGCATCGTCGCCACGCTGGAAACCTACATCGGCCTGGTCGAGGTCGGCGTCGGCCTGTTGCCTGCGGGCGGCGGCTGCAAGGAGATGGCGCAGCGCGCGGCACAAGAAGCTCAGCGCTTCGCCAGCGACAACCGCGTCGACGTCTTCCCCTACCTGCGGCGCTACTTCCAGAACATCGCCATGGGCGAGGTCGCCAAGAGCGCCGAGATGGCGCGAGAGATGGGCTACCTCAGGCAGTCCGACCGCATCGTGATGAACCGTTTCGAACTGCTGCACATCGCCAAGGAAGAAGCCCGGGCGCTCAACGCCACCGCCTACCGCCCGCCGCTGCACCAGCGCCAGATCACCGTGGCCGGCCGCACCGGCATCGCCACCCTGCAGGCTGCGATGGTCAACATGCTCGAAGGCAACTTCATCTCCGAATACGACTACAACATCGGCAGCCGCGTCGCCGAGACCCTGTGCGGCGGGGATGTGGATGCGGGCAGCGTGGTGGACGAGCAATGGCTGCTCGACCTGGAGCGGCGCCATTTCATGGAACTGCTGGCGCACTTCAAGACGCAGGACAGGATTGAGTACATGCTGAAGAACGGGAAGCCGCTACGGAATTGATTGGACGCCTGAGATGCGGATTGTGGTGGTGGGCAGCAAGGTAGGAATGGGGAATTTGAAAATAGTGTTTCATCCGCCCATGGTTCGACAGGCTCACCACGAACGGATGAAAGTTATGGTTCTTTGAAGGAGGGTGTCATGAGCAAACAAGTCCAGGAAGCTTACATCGTTGCCGCCACGCGCACGCCGGTCGGCAAGGCGCCGCGCGGCATGTTCCGCAACACCCGCCCCGACGATCTGCTGGCGCATGTGCTGAAGGGCGTGCTGGCGCAGGCGCCGTCGCTCGACCCGGCCAGCATCGGTGACGTGATCGCCGGCTGCGCGATGCCGGAGGCGGAGCAGGGCATGAACGTGGCCCGCATCGCCTTGCTGTTGGCGGGATTGCCGGACACGGTGCCGGGGATGACGGTAAACCGCTTCTGTTCCTCCGGTGTGCAGGCGGTGGCGCTGGCGGCGGACCGCATCCGGCTGGGCGAGGCGGACGTGATGATCGCGGCGGGTGTGGAGAGCATGAGCATGGTGCCCATGATGGGCAACAAGGTCGCATTCAATCCGGCCATTTTCGAGAACGAGCATGTCGGCATCGCCTACGGCATGGGGATGACCGCGGAAAAGGTGGCCGAACGCTGGAAGGTCAGCCGCGACGCACAGGACGCGTTTGCCTTGCAGAGCCATCTGCGTGCCGTCGCGGCGATCAACAACGGCGAATTCGAGGACGAGATCACGCCGTACCGCATCACCGACAATGTGCCGGACCTGAATACCCGCGAGATCAGGATCAAGACACGCGACGTGGCGCAGGACGAGGGCCCGCGCTCCGATACTTCGCTGGAAGCGCTGGGCAAGCTCAAGACGGTGTTCATGCAGAAAGGCTCGGTGACCGCTGGCAACAGTTCGCAGATGTCGGACGGCGCGGGCGCGGTGCTGCTGTGCTCCGAGTCCGCACTGAAGCGCTATAACCTGACGCCCATCGGCAAGTTTTTGGGCTTCAATGTGGCGGGCGTGCCG
>JAJXTT010000021.1 GCA_021783525.1 Pseudomonadota bacterium | reverse complement strand
CCAGCCATGCCCGCTGTTCGCCGTGACGCTTCGCCAGTCCCACCCAGATGGGCATGGAGAGCGCAGCCGCGATGAAATACAGCACCAGGAACAGTCCCGCGTATTGCGGCAGGGCCAGGCGGTCATTCGCAAAGAACAGGAAGAGCGTGGCCGGGATCGCGGCGGCGATGCCGTTCACCATGAAGACGGCAAACAGCCAGCGGAAGCGGAAGTTCCGCAAAGGTGCGAGCAAGGCTGTGGAAATTTCGTGGGAATGTTGCGGCGGTCCGGGTTGTGGCGCACGCAGCAGCAACAGGGCTGCAGTGGTTACCAGACTCACGATGAACACGAGCGAGAGCCATCCGATATCAACGAATCCGGGCAAAGCCGCGGCGATGACGACACCGGCCAGACCGCAGGCTTCGCGCACCGCTGTCAGACGCGAACGTTGAGAGCGTTCCTGGGTGAGCGTCGCGCCCCAGCTCTGGTAGGCGATGGTGGCAAGACTGAAGCCGAGATAGACCGGCAGCAGACTGAGTGAAAACCAGACGAAGGGTTGCGGACTGATGTCTTGCGGTGGATGGAACAGCGCGAGAAATCCGCAAGCCAGCAGCGGTAGCGACAACAGGATCACACGCTGGTACCCGGCGCTGTGGCGTCGCCTGTCTATCCACAGACCGATGGCGGGATCGATGAAGGCATCGAGGGTGCGCATGACGAGCAAGCCGGTGCCGATGAGCGCGAGCGACAGCCCGAAACGGGCAGCGTAGAACTGCGGTACGTAGACGTAGATCGGCAACGCGACCAAAGCCAGCGGCAGGCCGAACAGGCCATAGGACAATAATGCCGGACAGGAAAATGTCCTCATGGCCTCGCGGCCAGCAATTGGCTGCGCAATTCGGGGGCGCTGGTCCTGGGATCGAGCCAGATCGCGAAGAATGCGCGGGCGAATTCGGGGTCGTCAATCTCGCCGAGCGGCTTGCCGTCCAGGTAGAAGCGCACGCCTTGTGCCGGCAGATAGACGCCGCTGATGTGCGTGCCTGCATGCACATCCGGGAACAGCGACTTCATCTTTCCCAGCCAAACAATTCGCTGCCCGGCTGTGCCAAAGCCGAGCTGGCTGATCTCGCGGATACTGGATTGCGCGATGCGCTCGCCGTACAGGTCGCGGGCGTAGCCGAGGTCGAGAACGAATTTGGCTGACGTGGGCGCATCGGCTTTATATCCGCTTTCTTCCACCCATAGCGCGGCGTCGTACACCTTCAGCCCGAACCAGCGAAAGCTCCCCTGGCCGGACAGGCGTGCGCCGGTCAGTTCATTCTGTATATGGGAGGGTACGACATCGTTGGCGGCAAGAACGGGCAACGCGCACAGCATCAGCCAGAACAGGGTGGCGAGCTTGCGACAGCTGTTGGCGCGCGGTGTGCTCATGCTTTTTCAAGAGTGAACTGCATCACGTTGATGTTGTCGGCGTGGAACCCGGCTTCGCAATAAGCCAGATAGAACTCCCAGGTGCGCAGGAAGTGGTCGTCGAAACCCTGCGCGCGGACGTCGGTCAATTTCTGTTTGAAGGCGTCGCGCCATTCGGACAGGGTGCGGGCGTAATCCCGCCCGAACGCGAATTCATCGACCACACGCAGCCCCTGCCGTTCGGCCTGTGCCCGGAACGCGGCGGGCGAAGGCAACATGCCGCCCGGGAATATGTATTGCTGGATGAAGTCGCTGCCGGCGCGATAGCGCTCGAACAGTTCTTCGGCGATGACGATGGTCTGGATGCAGGCGCGTCCCCCGGATTTCAGGTTTCTGGAGACGCACTCGAAATAGGTTGGCCAGTAGGCTTCGCCGACCGCTTCGAACATCTCGATGGACGCGATGGCATCGTATTGTCCGTCACTGTCCCTGTAGTCCATCAGCGAGAGTTCGGCCTGTTCCGCCAGCCCTGCATCCGTCAGGCGTTGTTGTGCGAATTGCAGCTGCTCGGCAGACAGGGTAAGTCCACGCACTCTAACCCCGCTCTCCCTGGCGGCGATCTCGGCGAAGCCGCCCCAGCCGCAGCCGATTTCCAGGACGCGCGCGCCGGGTGCCACAGCGAGCTGGCCCAGGATGCGGCGATACTTTGCAGTCTGCCCGTCCTGCAGGCTATCGGCGGGGCCATTGCGGAACAGTGCGCTGGAATATGTCATCGACGGATCCAGCCACAAACGGTAGAAATCGTTGCCGATGTCGTAGTGGGCGTGGATGTTCTTGCGGCTGCCTTTACGGCTGTTGCGGTTGAACAGATGGCGCATGCGGTACAAGAGCTTGCTCCACCATTTGCCATAGATAAGCGACTCCAGCGACTCGCGGTTGCGAACGAACAGCTCGATCAATCCGGTCAGGTTGTCTGTGCTCCAACTGCCGTCGATGAAGGTTTCCGCAAAGCCGATATCGCCCGATTTGAGCACGGCCTCGCACAGCGACCAATCATGCAGCCGCAACGTCACCGGATAGGAATTGTCGCCAAAGTGGGAGATCCGGCCGTCGGGCAACTCCAGATGCAGTGCGCCGTGTTTCAGTCTGGCGAGCAATTGCAGGATGAAGCGGGCACGCGCCGGAATGAGGGATGTATCCAGTTCGCCTGAAATCTCGCGCCTCCCTGACAGGCCGGCGGTGATGGATTGGGTGTTCATTTGCTGAGTTCCTTTAACGGTAGCGAAGGTTTGCGGTGGAACGGCACGCGCTTGAGCCAAAGCTTCAGCGCTTGCCAATGGATGCGGGCGATGACCATGAAAGTCATCAGCGGGAAGCGCGCCAGCGCATGGACGATCGTGCGGTCGTTCAATGGGCGCGAAGAGCCGGTGATGCTGGTCAGCAACAGCGGACCGTCCGCATCGTGGTAATCGATGCGGGCCAGCGTGATCTCGCCGGATATGCGCTGGTTGCGTTTGAACTGGAAGCGGTAGCTGCCTTCGACCCGGCAGAACGGCGAGACATGGAAAACTTTGCGCGCGGTCAATGTCTCGCCGTCCGCAATGGGGGCGTGCCGATCCAGCAGATAGCAATGGCGTTCGCCGAAGGTATTGCTGACTTCGCACAGCACGGCGCGCAACGCGCCGTCCCGGCGGTGACAGAACCAGAACGACACGGGGTTGAACACGTAACCCAATACGCGCGGGAAAGTCTGCAGCCATATCTCTCCGTCGGCATCGGCGATGCCTTCGAGCTTGAGGATGTTGTCTATCCAGGGCAGCAGCGCTTGCTTGCCGTCGCCATGATCGCGGTCGTGGAACGACAGCAGATTGAAACGGTTGCGCGAAAGCAACGAGGTCAGCATCGTGCAGCCTTCCATGCTGCGCAAAGGCAGGCGCAGGAAGAACACCCCGTAGTTGAAACGGTTGCGCGCCGGCCGCAGGCGGCTATGGTGGACGTTGCCGAAGCAGAGTTGCGGGCTATGCATGGTGCGCCCAGGAGGTCAGCCTGTTGATCTCGTATGCCACCGCAAGGCCCGATTTCAGGCCGTCCTCGTGGAAACCGTAACCCGTCCAGGCACCGGCGAACCAGGTGTTATTCTGACCCTGAATCTTGTGCAGGCTTTGTTGAGAGCGGATGGCTGCCGCATCGAACACCGGGTGTGCGTACTCGAAAGTGGCCAGCACTTTGGATGGATCGGGTTCGTCGACGGGATTCAGGGAAACGATCACGGGTGACTTGAACGGCAGCGGCTGCAGCTTGTTGATCAGGTAATGCACGCAGACCCGCGGTTCGCCCCCGCTCTGGCTCTGGTAGTTCCAGGCCGACCATGTGGCCTTGTTCCGGGGCAGGCACGATGCGTCGGTGTGCAAAACGGCGCGGTTGGGTTGATAGGCCACAGCCGAGAGCAGTTCGTGCTCGATGGGCGTTATGTCTTTCAGCAAACGCAATGACTGATCGCTGTGTCCCGCCAATACGACATGGTCGAACAGTTCGCTGCCGCTTGCGCTGTCGATGCGTACCTGCAACGTTCCGTCTACCTGGATGCGGCTGACTGCGCGTACCGGATCGCCAAGGCGTTTGTCCGGTATGCCGAGCAGCAATTTGTCCACGTAATGCCGAGCACCGCCTTTGACGGTATGCCACTGTGGCCTGTCACTCACCTGCAGAAGCCCGTGGTTGTGGCAGAAGTGAACGAAAGTGGAGAGCGGAAATTCGAGCATCTGCGCGGTGGGGCAAGACCAGATGCAGCCAGCCATGGGCAGCAGATACCACTCCCGGAATTCGGTGCCGTAGCCGTGGTGCCCCAGATAGTCACCCAGGGAAAACTCGGGCATCGGTTGCATCCGGGTTACCAGCGCCGTGGTCTCTTTGTTGAAGCGCAGGATGTCCCGCAACATGCGGATGAAGCGCGGATTGAACAGGTTGCGGCGCTGTGCGAACACGGTATTCAGGTTGCTGCCGGACCATTCCAGGTGGCGATCCCGGAGCGGAAATTTCACCGAGAACGACATATCGGTGGCGACTGTTTCAACATCCAGCTCGGCAAACAATTTGACCAGATTGGGGTAAGTCTTGTGGTTGAACACCAGAAAGCCTGTGTCTACCCCATAGGTGTGGCCATCCAGCGTGACGTCGACCGTGTGCGTGTGTCCGCCGAAATACTCGTTCGCCTCGTACAGCGTCACTGCATTGCCCGCCTGGGCCAGACGATAGGTGCTGGCAAGCCCGGAAATACCGGAGCCAATAATGGCTATTCTTTTGGAAAAAACCGGTGATCTCATGAAAACGTCCTAGACAAAAATGATGATATGGTGCGAGAATAGACCTAATTCGCAATTAATGTCAAATATGTCTAGGACAAAATAAATGAGTGAAGAGATAAGTCTGTTCAATATCGGGGTGGTGGAGCGGGAAACCGGGATAGGCAAGGACACGTTGCGAGTGTGGGAGAAACGCTACGGATTCCCGCTGCCAGTGCGCGATCAGCACGAAGACCGGCTTTATCCGGCGGAGCAGGTCGACCGGTTGCGCCTGATAAGACGTTTGCTGGACATCGGGATGCGTCCGGCGAAGGTGGTTGGTCTGTCGTATCCGGAGCTCAACGCTTTGCTCACCCAGACGCCCGGGGACGAACCGGTCTATTCCGCGGAATTGCTTGAATTTGTCGAGCTCATCAAGGCGCATCAGGCAGGAGAGCTGAAACTGGCCCTGAATCTGGCCTTGTTGCGACAAGGTATGGGCGATTTTTTGTCCAAGACAATCCACCCTCTCAATCTACTGGTGGGCGATGCCTGGTTGCGCGGTGAAATTCACGTGTTTGAGGAACATCTGTATAGCGAACAGATCATCAGTGTCTTGCGCACGGCAATCACGACGATCCGGAATCCCCGAGGCACTCCGCGCGTGTTGCTGACCACCTTGCCGGGCGAAGAACATAGCCTGGGTTTGCTGATGGCAGAGGCGACCCTGAGTTTGAGCGGAGCGTATTGCATGATGCTAGGGGTGCAGACGCCGATCAGCGAGATCGTGCTGGCAGTGCAGGCGCATCAGGCGGACGTGCTGACATTGTCTTTCAGCAGCGCCATGCCGGCCGCACAGGTGAAATCCGGGGTGGAGCAAGTGCGCAAGGCATTACCCGAGACTGTGTCCTTGTGGATCGGCGGTGCGGGGGTGCAGAAGCAGCGCAATGTCGAACCGGGGATACAGGTGATGGGCCCGCTGTCCGATCTGACAGGCGCTGTGCTCGCCTGGCGTGCGGCCGTCTCAAGCAATGGCTGAACCGCGCTTTTCAAAATCATTATGCTGGTTCCGGCGTGACCTGCGCCTGGAAGACCAGACGGCGCTGTCCCTGGCTCTGGAACAGAGCGAGCAGGTCTATTGTGCATTCATCTTCGATACGGACATCCTGGACGCACTTGCCGGCAAGCAGGACAGGCGCGTGGAATTCATCTGGCATTGCGTCGATGAATTGCGCGTGAAGCTGGAACAGCTGGGAGGTGGGTTGCATGTGCTGCATGGCAAGGCGGAGACACTCGTTCCCGGCCTGGCAAAGCAGCTTGGCGTCGAGGCGGTGTTCTGCAATCGAGATTATGAGCCGAACGCCTGCAAACGCGATCAGGCAGTCGCGGCGCAACTGAAGCTACTGGGAATCGATCTGTACAGCAGCAAGGACCAGGTTATTTTCGAAGGCGCGGAGATACTCAATGGCAAAGGCACTCCCTACGCGGTGTTCACGCCCTACAAGCATGCGTGGCTAAAGCGATTGTCCGATTCGGATTATCACGGACATGACACGCGCCGGTTGGGCAAGCGTCTGGCCCGGCAGGTACCGCTTGCGATGCCGGGGCTGAAGGATCTGGGCTTTCTGGCTACCGACCTCCTGCGTACGTATCCATACTCCGGAGCGACGGGGGCGATGCGCTTGTTCGATGATTTTGCGCAGCGCATCGACCGCTATCGCGAGACTCGCGATTTCCCCGGTATCAAAGGCGGATCCTATTTATCGCCGCACCTGCGTTTCGGCACGATCTCGATACGCCGTCTGGTCGGGTTCTGCCATGAGCGCCGGGGCGAGCCGGGGGTGGATACCTACCTGTCCGAATTGATCTGGCGCGAGTTCTACCAGATGCTGCTTTCACATTTTCCCGGCTTGGCCGAAGGACACAGTTTCAAACCTGTCTTCGAACATCTGGCTTTCAGCAACGACGGCGATCGTTTCGAAAAATGGAAGCAGGGGCAAACCGGGTATCCGCTGATCGATGCCGGGATGCGCCAGCTCGGCCAGACCGGCTTCATGCATAACCGCCTGCGCATGCTTACGGCATCGTTCCTGGTCAAGGAGCTGGATGTCGATTGGCGTTGGGGCGAGCGCCACTTCGCCGAGCTGTTGCTCGATTTCGATCTGGCCTCCAACAACGGCGGCTGGCAGTGGGCGGCTTCCACCGGCTGCGATGCCCAGCCCTGGTTCCGCATCTTCAACCCGGTTACGCAGTCGCAGAAATTCGATCCGCATGGGAAATTCATCCGCCGTTATGTGCCCGAGCTGACCCACGTTCCGGACGAGTTCATTCACGCCCCATGGCGCATGAATATCGCGCAACAGCAGGTTCACCAGTGCCGCATCGGCACGGACTATCCCGCGCCCCTGGTTGAACACTCAGCGGCACGGGCTATTGCGCTGCAACGCTATTCCGCGATGCGCCCCCGTTAATCCAACCCCTAAGCGCCAAAAGGAGAAGTGAATATGAGCAAGTTGGTCCAGCTGGTTTACATCAGTCGCTCGAATCTGCCGGAGATGGGCAGGAACGACATCATCGCGCCCCAAGTGGCACAGATCCTGAGCAAGTCGCGTCGCAACAATCGCGCCAGGCGGATCGTCGGTGCGCTCTATTACGGTAACGGCTACTTCTACCAATGCCTGGAAGGGGAGGAGAAGGATTTGCTGGCGCTCTATGAGACGTTGAAAGCCGACTCGCGGCATACCGATCTGCTGATCGTGTCCTTCACGCCGATCGAACAGAAGAGCTTTGGCGAATGGGAGATGAAATATGTGCCTGCCGAAAAGGATATCAACCGGATGTTGAGTGCATTTGGCATGTCGAAATTCGACCCTTACCGCTTCGACGAACGAATGAACAAGCAGATGCTGCAATTGTTGCTCAGGGGATCGGAACTGGCGCAGAACGAGATTGCCCTGGGCGATCAGGCCGTGCCGGTGCAAAAGTGCGCCTGCCGCGAGTGGAAGCTGGCGACGCTGGTATTGGCGGTATTGCTTTGTGCCGGTTTGATACGTCAGGTGATTTCTTGACCTTCCTCCATGTGATTGCCGACTTTTGAACCCGATGGGTGGAAATGTCGCGCAATTGAACAAAGACAATTGAAAAAAAGACTCGTGCCGGCGCGATCCGGAGGTAATCCCTGTCACTATCTTATGGAGTTCCCATGATGTTCGGCGTTTCCAGGAAATATCAAAACCAGATCGACGTACTGCAACATGAATTGTTGCCGCTCAGGAATATGTTCGCCGCCCTCAAGCGCAGCATGGCGGTCATCGAATTTTCGATGGACGGTCTGATTCTCGATGCTAACCCCAACTTTTGCAGGGTCGTGGGATATACCGAAAGCGAAATCCGCGGTATGCATCATAGTGTTCTATGCGATGAGGCATATGCGCGCTCGCCGGAGTATCGGCAATTCTGGAGCAGGCTGCGCCAGGCGGAGTCGTTCCGTGGCAAGTTCCGGCGCGTGAACAAAAACGGCGCGACCGTATGGCTGGAAGCGACCTATTTTCCGGTAGCCGGCAGCGATGGGCGTGTCGAGAAGGTGATCAAGATCGCCAGCGATATCACTCAGCAGGTGAGGGAGGCGGAATATTTCCGCAATCTGGTTACGGCGCTGAACCGTTCCATGGCCGTCATCGAGTTCGATATGCAGGGCAACGTGATCGAGGCCAATGCCAATTTTCTTGAGCTTATGGGATATCGGGCCGATGAGATCAAAGGTCTGCATCACCGTAAATTCTGCCGCGAAAAATACGCCTCCAGTGCTGAATACAAGGAGTTCTGGACCAGACTAAGTCGCGGCGACTACTGTACCGGCCAACATGAGCGCGTTGCGAAGGACGGCCATGCGGTGTGGCTCGAGGCCAGCTATAACCCGGTAAACGATGAACACGGCAAGCCATACAGGGTGATCAAATTCGCGGCGGACATCACCCGAAAGGTGCTGCGCCAACAGGCGGAATCGCAAAGCGCGCGCATGGCCTATGACATTTCTCTGGAAACTGAACAGGTTTCATCGAATGGCGAGCAGATCATCCTGCAGGCCACCGACAAGATGCGCGCGCTATCCGGTCAGGTGCAAGCTTCCTCGAATCAAGTGCAGAATCTCGGCGAGCAAACCCTGCAGATCACATCTATTGTCAAGACGATCAAGGGAATCGCCGACCAGACCAATCTTTTGGCGCTGAATGCCGCGATCGAGGCCGCGCGTGCCGGCGAGAGCGGCCGCGGGTTTGCGGTGGTGGCGGACGAAGTGCGCAAGCTGGCCGAACGCACCAGCGGTTCCACAACTGAAATTGGCAGGATGATCGAGGCCATCCAGACCGGAAGCAAGTCTGTCATTGAAAGCATGACGCGAAGCCAGGTCGGGGTCGAAGAGGGCGTTCATCTCGCCAACGATGCAGGTGCGGCAATCCAGCAGATTCGCGCCGGGGCGCGGAAAGTGGTGGATGCGGTACAGCAATTTGCGGAGGCAATAGACGAAAAGTGATACCGACTGCCTGGCAGGCTGCACTTGGTACCAAGGCAAGACTGATTTTCCCGCTTTTACCCGCTCGGGCGCACCATATCATCAATGAGTCTGGCTAATCCCTGTCGGGAAATTCCCCTGCCATGCCGAGCATACTTGCAAGGCTGTCGGCGCGTTGTTTCGCGAAAGAAACGACACATGTGATGCATTCCAGCCTGCCCCGGTGCAACACGGCAGGATTCCCGCAAGGCAGGCCTTGATCAAGGCGCGCCATTCAAGCCATCTGTCAACTGTCATGAAGATAGACAAATCCAGCCCATACCGTTAGGGTACGGGCCTGCCTATCCGAAATCCTGGATATGGCCTTGATAGCCAAAAGAATAATCTCGTGCAAATGTTCACCAATTTAGCTGCTCCCCTGCTCAGCAAGAATCACTGGCTGCCCCTGTTTGCCTGCCTGTTCGCAATGTTTGCCGGATCAGCGCATGCGCAAACTTTGCCGCTCACAGCGCTGCCGTCGGGATCGCTCGGCAGCTGGACTGACCTGTACATTGAAGAGGTGCATGCGCTGGATCTGGCGGAAGCACAAGCGTTGTTGCACGAAGGCAAGTTCCACCTGCGCAAACGGCCGGTACTATCGCAAGGCATCGGCAACAAGCCGCAATGGCTGCACCTTGCGCTCATCAACCCCACAGCCGCTCCCATTCCTCTGAAGCTGGTCATTGGCACGACCTGGACGGACCGTATCGATGCCTATCTGGTGCATGACGGTCAACCTACGCTTAGCTGGCAGACCGGTGATGAGATTCCGCAAGCCCCGGGACTCACGCCGGGGATAGGGTACATTCTGTCCCCCAGCTTCGGCCCCGGCCGGAGCGACCTGTTTCTGCGCGTGGATTCGACCGACCCGCTGATTTTCCCCATCGAGTTGCTGACAGACGAGCAGGCCAAAGAACAGCAGCAGCGGGTGCACTACAGCTACGGCTTCATCTTCGGCTTCATGATGGCGCTCGCCGCCTACAACGCGACCCTGTTCTTCGGGTTGCGCAAACGCAGCCACCTGTACTACGCGGTGTATCTGGTCAGCCTGGTCGTGCTGATCGCCTGTTATACCGGACATGGCTTTGCCTGGCTGTGGGCGGACCGGCCGCAAGTGCAACGCTATGCGATCCTGATCGCGATGGTGATCTACGGGTGTTGCGGATTGCTGTTCGCCAGCCGCTTCCTCGCCCTCAAGGAACATGCGCCCCGCGCCCTGCGCTTCGTCCGCCTGTTCGCCGCCGCAGGCCTGGCGGGCATTGCGGTCAGCATCCTGTTCGACAGCCAGCTTGCCGCCGCGCTGGTCGCCTTCAATTTTGCCGCACTGTTCAGTCTGTCGATGGTCCTGCTCGGCCTCCTCACCATGCGGAACAGGCTGCCGTCCGGCCGCTACTTCCTCATCGCGGCCATCTTCGGCATGCTTGGTGCGGGCAGCACGACACTGGCGGTATGGGGCGAGATACCGTTCAGCACGGTCACCTACCACGCGCTCGAAGTTGGCATGGTGATCGAGGCGACGCTGTTCGCGCTGGCGCTGTCATACCGTTTCAACGAGATGAGCGGCAGCCTCGTCAAGATCAATGCATTGAACGATCAATTGTCCGCGGAGGTGGCCGAACGCAAAAAGATGGAAGAGCAGATACGGCAACTGGCTTTCCACGATTCCCTCACCGAGCTGCCCAATCGCCGCCTGCTGCTCGACCGGCTGGAGCAGGTCATTGCGGTGAGCCAGCGAAAGAACTGTTATGCAGCACTGATATTCCTCGACCTGGACAATTTCAAGCCGCTCAACGATATGCATGGGCACGTGGCCGGCGACCTGTTGCTCATGGAAGTCGCGAGAAGACTGCAAAGTTGCGTGCGGGAAACGGACACCGTCGCGCGTTTCGGCGGCGACGAATTCGTGGTGATGTTGGGTGACCTGGGGGAAGACAAATCCGGATCGCTCTTCCAGGCCCGCATCGTGGCGGAGAAAATCCTTGCCGCCATATCCGGACCCTATCGGTTCACGCTGGCCCAGGAAGGGCAGACGGCATCCGATATCGAGCACTACTGCACGGCAAGCATCGGTGTCGTCGTATTCACCGACCACATGGGCAGCCCGGATGACCTCATCAGGTGGGCGGATGGTGCGATGTACCAGGCCAAAATGGCCGGGCGCAATACGATCCGGTTCTTTGAATCGCAGGAATGAGTGACGATGGTCGGCCCGTCGTTATGAGCGTTCCCGGAAAGTAGCCATTCCGCAAGGTGCATCTGCCAAGACATCAATTTCTGTCACCTCTGCAATATTCCCGTCTGTAATTCGTCTGCACAGCTACCGGCAACACAGCACCAATGATCTTCGATCCCCGCACAAGGTCAAGACTTACAAGCAGGGCAAGGTCTGGAACATGAATTCATTCAGTCGATTGACTTAATCAAATGACTGAATTATTCTCCTTCATATTCAAACGATTCCGGGGTAATGCATGGCAGTCAAGAAAGAAGCCCGCTGCCTGTTCCTTCAGACGGCACAGCGCCTGCTTGGCCATCAACCGAGTACGCAGGAAGAGACGCGCTGGCGCTTGCTGCAGGCCGCTGCCGAAGTGTTCGCCGAAGTCGGTTACCACGGCGCGACCACGCGCGAGATCTGCAAACGGGCCGAGGTCAATCTCGCGTCCATCCATTATTACTACGGCGACAAGGCGGAACTGTACCGGGAAGTGTTCCGCCTGCCATTCCTGAACGAATGCAATACGTTCGCCACGCTGGATATCGCGCAAGTCCCGCTGGAGGAAGCGTTGCGGTCCTTCTACGGCTGGCTGTTTCCGCCGACAGTGGAGGAAGACCCGATGCAACAGCTCT
>JAJXTT010000020.1:2549-12166 GCA_021783525.1 Pseudomonadota bacterium | reverse complement strand
CCGATCTTGGACAGCGTCACGTCCAGTATCTGGTCGCCCTGCGTGGTCATGCCCAGGATACTGACGGAAGTTTGCGGGTATAATGCGCGCAGCCTGTCGCGTATGTGTTCCGCTTGCCACATGGCCAACGCGCTTTCGCGCGAAGCGATCACCAGACGGGTTGGAGGAATTAGTGGAGCCTGATTCATCGTGGGTTTCCTAAAATTTGTGGCTAATATTATGCGGTTATCGAGCGGCGCATTCTAACAGGTGCGCCGTCCTTTTGCGCCGACGACACACCCCTGAAAAAATGAACCTGATCTCAGCCCCAGCCGACATCTCCAGCAAAGACCTGCCATTGCGCGACGACGTGCGTTTATTGGGCCGCATCCTGGGCGACACCCTGCGCGAACAGGAGGGCGAGGAGACTTTCCAGCTGGTCGAGAACGTGCGACGCGCGGCGGTGCGCTTCCGCAAGACGCAGGACGAGCGCGACGGCGAGACGCTGGAGCAGATGCTGGATGCGCTTTCGCCCGGCGAGACGTTGGCCGTGGTGCGCGCGTTCAGTTATTTTTCGCAGCTTTCGAATATCGCGGAAGACCTGCATCACAACCGCCGCCACCGGGCCCACTTGAAGGCCGGCAGCCCGCCCAGGGACGGCACGCTGCAATTGGCGCTTGATCGCCTTCAGGAAAAGAAAATCGACAAGAAGACGCTGCAGGCCTTTCTGGACAACGCGCTGGTTTCGCCGGTGCTGACCGCCCACCCCACCGAGGTTCAGCGCAAGAGCATCCTGGATTGCCAGCTCATCATCTCCAGCCTGCTTTCCAGCCGCGACCGCGTGGACATGACGCCCGACGACCTCGCCGAAAACGAGGAGGCGCTGCATCGCTTCGTGCTGATCCTGTGGCAGACGCGCATGCTGCGCACCGCCAAGCTGAACGTGCGCGACGAGATCCGCAACGGCCTTGAGTACTACCGCTACACCTTCCTGTCCGAGATCCCCAAACTTTATGCGAATCTGGAGAAGCAGCTGGAATCGCGCTTCGACAAGGACATCAGGGTGCCGCCGCTGCTGCGCGTCGGCAGCTGGATCGGCGGAGACCGCGACGGCAACCCGTTCGTCACGCATGACGTGATGGCCGACGCGGTGCAGGAGCATTCCGCACTGGCGTTCGAGTATTACCTGAAGGAAACCCACCTGCTCGGCACCCGCCTGAGCCTGACCGACCGCCTGGTCGAAGTCACCCCCGAACTGCGCAAGCTCTCGGATGCCTCGCCGGACAAGTCTCCGGCGCGCGCCGACGAACCTTACCGGCGGGCGCTGATCCTGATCTATTCCCGCCTGTCCTCCACCGCCAGGCACCTCGGCCATGAGTTGTCGCGCCTGCGGCCGGTCGATCCGCACGCCAGGCCTTATGCCACCTCGCAGGAATTCATTGCCGACCTCGACGTGATGATCGATTCGCTGTTCAAGCATGGCGCGGTCTATCTCGCGCGCGGCCGGCTCGCCAACCTGCGCCGCGCCGCCGAACTGTTCGGCTTCTACCTCGCTCCGCTGGACATGCGCCAGCACAGCGCCATCCTCGAACAGACCGTGGGCGAGCTGTTTTCCCACAGTTCCGGCAAGGCGAACTATGCCGATCTCGACGAACCGGGGAAGCGCCAGGTATTGCTGGAAGCATTGCAGGCCAAAAAGATTTTATTGACCGACATCGAGCGCTACTCCGATGTCCCGCAGAGCGAATTGCGCATCATGCAGGCTGCGGCAGACATCCACCGTCGCTACGGCCAAGGCGCGCTGCCCAACCACATCATCTCCAAGGCCGATGCGGTGAGCGACATGCTGGAAGTCGCACTGATGCTGCAGCAGGTCGGCCTGCTGGAAGGCAGCGACACGCTGCACGTCAACGTCATCCCGTTGTTCGAAACCATCGAGGATTTGCGCGGCGGCGCCGTAATCATGGACGACCTGTTCTCCATCCCGTGGTACCGCAAACTGCTGGCCAGCCGCGGCAATACGCAGGAAGTGATGCTGGGCTATTCAGACAGCAATAAGGACGGCGGATACCTGACCGCCAACTGGGAACTGTACAAGGCCGAAGTCGAACTGGTGAAGGTCTTCGAGAAACACGGTGTCGAGCTGCGCCTGTTCCACGGCCGCGGCGGCACCGTCGGTCGCGGTGGCGGCCCCAGCTACGACGCCATCCTGGCCCAGCCGCCGGGCAGCGTGAACGGGCAGATCCGCATCACCGAACAGGGCGAGGTGATCGCCAGCAAATATTCCAACCCGGAGATCGGGCGGCGCAACCTGGAGACGCTGGTTGCGGCAACCATCGAAGCCACGCTGCTGCATCACCACGGTGCGGACAGCACCATGCCGGAATACCACCGCATCATGGAGGCGCTGAGCCGCGATGCTTTCGTTTCCTATCGCAAACTGGTGTACGAAACGCCCGGTTTCACCGAGTTCTTCTTTACTGCAACGCCGATCCGCGAGATCGCCGAGCTCAACATCGGCAGCCGCCCCTCCTCGCGCAAGGCATCCGACGGCATCGAGGATCTACGTGCGATCCCCTGGGTGTTCAGCTGGGGCCTGAGCCGCATGATGCTGCCGGGCTGGTTCGGTTTCGGCAGCGCGGTGAAGCAGTTCATCCAGCGCGAAGGCGACGCCGGACTCAAGCAGCTGCAGGCGATGTACAAGAACTGGGCATTCTTCCGCGGCATGTTGTCGAACATGGACATGGTGCTTTCCAAGAGCGACATGGGCATCGCCTGGCGCTATGCCGAACTGGTGCAGGATGTCGAGCTGCGCGACCGCATCTACGGTGCGATCAATAGCGAATGGGAGACCACCATCGAAATGCTGTTCGCCGTGACCGGCAACACCACCCTGCTCCAGGACAACCACGCCTTCGCGCGCAGCCTGTTGACGCGCACGCCTTACATCGACCCGCTCAACCACCTGCAGGTCGCGCTGCTGCAACGGCATCGCGCCGGCGACAAGGACGAAAAGGTGAAGCGTGCGATCCACCTGACCATCAACGGCATCGCGACCGGGCTTCGCAACAGCGGCTGAGTTCCATATCGCACGGCGATCGTGGAACGACGTGATCGATCCGGCTGTTATCTGTAGTTTTCTGGGCGTGAACAAATAAAAATGGGGAGACCGAAGTCTCCCCAATCTGGCGTTCCAACACTTGTTTTTTGATTATTATTGGAACTCCAATTCTTTCTACCATGCTTTAACCGACTTGCGTCATCCGCGGCAGACTTGTGCCTGCGGCGGATGAATTAGTCAATCAGAACAGGACGTACAGGTTGGCAGCGTAAGTCGTATCTCCGGTTGCGCCAGAATTTGCCGCAGTCCAGTAATCGCCGCTCTGCTTCACATACGACAAACGACCCAGCATGTTCTGTGCGAACTTGTAGGTTGCGGTCAGGAAGAATGCATTGTCCGAGGCGTTATTGCCAGTTGCTGTAGCAGCAGCACTAAGCAAGCCTGCGTCAACACCGCTCTTGGCGCGACGGATAGCTGCACCCAAGGTAACCACTTCCGGAACGACGCCGATTTCTGCATCAACGTTGAACGAGCTACGAGTCAAAGTACCTGTGTTGAAGGCATTTTGAATACCGCCGAGTTCTGCCGGTGCGCTTGCATAGCTGAAGTAGAAGCCGGTGGGCATTTCACCCAGCGTGCCCTGCATCTGGCCGTCGATCGCCCATGCCTTGCTCTGCATCATTACTGCACCGCCAGCAACTGGGGCACTTGTAGCAAGAGTGGCTGTTGCGGTATTTGCGTTGAGTATTGGCGCATTAAGTCCTACACCACCATTATCGTTCAACGAAGAACCGCTCCAGCTCTGGAAGCCCAAGGCTGAATCCCAGCCTGCCAGATCGAACAAGCCGGCTACGCGCACGTAGGTAGAACCCAGGCTGCCCTGTTGTCCTGTGGCCATGCCGGTCTGGTTGTACTTGGTGACGTTGATGAAGCCCATGTCGCTGTTCACCACGGCTGCAACACCATCAGCCGCCGTTGCGGTATGGATATATTGTTGCGCGGAGACGGCATTGATGAACTCGTCTCCGGTGCCGCCCAGCGCATTGCCAACGGTATTGGTGATCGAGTGGACAGCGTTGGCACCGGTGTTCAGATATTCAAAGCCGTAGGAAGCACCCTGGCCGTTCGTGGCGAACGGAATGGCACCGGCATGGATACCGCTGCTGCCGATTTCGGGCAGGATGGCCAGTTTGCCGGAGTCGATTGCCGCTGCACCCCCAAGGGTGATCTCGGACAGGAAGCCGGCAAAGTCGCTCACGCGGCCACCGACGAACAGGGATGCCTCACCGGCGATACCAGGCAAGTAGAAACCGCCATTGCCCGGATTTTTTGAAACGCCAGTATTGTCGGCTGTCTGGTTGCTCTTGACGTAGCCCATGCTGGCCAAGAAATTGATGTTCAGCGTGTCAGGAATGGACAGGCGATCACCTTCGATCTTGCCCTGCGCGCCCACCATGGTGAAACCGGCGGCCTTGAATGCGCGGCCGAAGCTGTTCAGCAACGGAAAGTGCTGGAAGTGACATGCGGAACAGGCCATGCCGGTTTGACGCGCAAACACGGGCAAAGCGGATGCTTCGGGTGCAAATGCGACTGCTGCCATAACGCCTGCCAGAGACAGTACGATTTTCTTCATTACGTTTCTCCTCTTTATTAATTATTAATGAGATTCAACACCGGCCATCCAACTCCCCTTGCGCCGTTAAATTCCAGTTAAGGCGCAAGTCTGGGCCGAGATGCTAGCAATCTCAATGTCAATGGAGTGTAAAAAAACGGTTAATAAAACGATAAAGTTGTATTTATGAGACAGTAGATATAAATAATTGGTTATTTATTAGTCATGTAATCGTTAACCATATTTATGATATTGATTATGCGTTCAATTCCAAATAGATGGCGAAATTGCCCGCCGTCTAACGCATTTCAGCTACAAACGAAATGGTGGCGCCGATTCACCATTGCTGGTAAATGGATATACCCTCACCACAGCTGAAACCGGAGGATTTCCCGGGTTTTGGACCCAAAAAAATGGGGAGACCGAAGTCTCCCCAATCTGGGTTCCACTACTTGCCCTTGTGTGATGAACCGAATACCGGCCCTCTCTGGTGCGACCCGCTGCGCTCCCCTGTCACAGAAGATCGCGAACCTGCATCCACTCACCCACTCGGCTTGGTAGTTATTGGATTTTTATTGGAACTCCAATTCTTTCTACCATGCTTTAACCGGTTTGCGTCATCCGCTGCAGACTTGCGCTTGCAGCGGATGAACTAGCCAATCAGAACAGGAAGTACAGGTTGGCAGCGTAAGTCGTATCTCCGGTTGCGCCAGAATTTGCCGCAGTCCAGTAATCGCCGCTCTGCTTCACATACGACAAACGACCCAGCATGTTCTGTGCGAACTTGTAGGTTGCGGTCAGGAAGAATGCATTGTCCGAGGCGTTATTGCCAGTTGCTGCACCACCGTTGAGAATGCCTGAGTCATAACCGCTCTTGGCGCGACGGATAGCTGCACCCAATGTCACCACTTCCGGAACAACGCCGATTTCTGCATCAACGTTGAACGAGCTACGAGTCATCTGACCTTGGTTAAAGGCATTTGGAGCCTCATTAGCGCCGGCAACAGCAGCGTTTGCGTAGCTGAAGTAGAAGCCGGTAGGCATTTCACCCAACGTGCCCTGCATCTGGCCGTCGATCGCCCATGCCTTGCTCTGCATCATTACTGCGCCGCCAGCAACTGGGGCACTTGTAGCAAGAGCGGCTGTTGCGGTATTTGCGTTGAGTATTGGCGCATTAAGTCCTACACCACCATTGTCGTTCAACGAGGAACCACTCCAGCTCTGGAAGCCCAAAGCGGAATCCCAACCTGCCAGATCGAACAAGCCGGCTACGCGCACATAGGTGGAACCCAGGCTGCCCTGTTGTCCAGTGGCCATGCCGGTCTGGTTGTACTTGGTGACGTTGATGAAGCCCATGTCGCTATTGACCACGGCAGCAACACCATCAGCCGCGGTTGCGGTATGGATATATTGCTGAGCGGAGACGGCATTGATGAACTCGTCGCCGGTACCGCCAAGTGCATTGCCAACGGTGTTGGTGATCGAGTGGACAGCGTTCGCACCAGTGTTCAGGTATTCAAAGCCGTAGGAAGCGCCCTGGCCGTTCGTGGCGAACGGAATGGCACCGGCATGGATACCGCTGCTGCCGATTTCGGGCAGGATGGCCAGTTTGCCGGAGTCGATTGCCGCTGCGCCCGACAGGGTGATCTCGGACAGGAAGCCGGCAAAGTCGCTCACGCGGCCACCGACGAACAGGGACGCCTCACCGGCGATACCGGGCAGGTAGACACCGCCGTTACCGGGATTTTTTGAGACGCCTGTATTGTCGGCAGTTTGATTACTCTTGACGTAGCCCATGCTGCCCAGGAAAGCCATGTTCAGCGTATCGGGGATGGACAGGCGATCACCTTCGATCTTGCCCTGCGCGCCCACCATGGTGAAGCCGGCAGACTTGAATGCGCGACCGAAGCTGTTCAGCAACGGAAAGTGCTGGAAGTGACATGCGGAACAGGCCATGCCGGTTTGACGCGCAAACACGGGCAAAGCGGATGCTTCGGGTGCAAATGCGACTGCTGCCATAACGCCTGCCAGAGACAGTACGATTTTCTTCATTGCAATTCTCCTCCAGAAAATTAACCCGTTCGGGAACGAAACCTCCCAAACCCAATTGGTGAAACGGAAACATCTTGTGCAAGGTAACTCCCCTGCTTCATGCACAAGTTGCGGAAGATACTAGCAATGGGATAGTAAAACGCTCGTCAATGAAACGTTAAAAACACGTTAATTTGCGTTTATTGCAACACAACTTGATTTTCGCGGCCGTATGCCGAAATTGCCGGCCGATGTTAGCCGGCAGAGAACTCGATCACCGCGGAAGTGCCCTCGCCTTCCTTGCTGTCGAGGGATATGTGCCAGCCGTAACGGTCGCATATGCGTTTCACCAGCGACAGCCCGACGCCCGCGCCGGCGCTCGACGGCCCCTTGTAATAACGCTCCAGGGCGCGCTCCAGCTCCTCGGGCCGCATTCCGATTCCGGTGTCCTGCACGGTGAGTCTTCCGGCCTCGACCTTGAGCAGCACGGAACCCGACTTGGTATGGAACAGGCCGTTGCGGATCAGGTTGCCGATCACGATTTCCAGCAGTGGACGTTCGACCATCACAATGGTCCTCGCCATCGTTTCAACTTCGAGGCGTATCGGCCGGTCGCCGATCAGGTGCCGATGCTTCTCGACACATGCCTGCGCCACGTCGGACACATCGCAAGGCTGTTCGTCGGCGACATCGAGGTGCTCGCGTGCCATCAGCAGCAAGGCCGAAGTCAGGTCTATCATGTCCTGCGTGGCGCGGTGGATGCGCGTGATGCGCTCTTTCTGCTTGAGGGAGAGCGACGCATCCTCCTCCAGCACTTCGACGGCGCTCAGCATGATGGCGAGCGGCGTGCGCAATTCGTGGCTCACATCCGCGGTAAAGAAATTTTCCCTCTCGATGAATTCGCGCAGCCGGCGGAGATAACGGTCGAAAGCACGGGCCAGTTCACCCACTTCGTCGTTGCTGGTCTCTTTGATCCAGGACAGGGACAGATCGGTATCGCCCGGTTCGGCTTGCCCGACCTGCCTGGCCAATCGGGTAACCGATGAGGTGACGCGGCTCGCCAGCCAGTAACCCCCGGCTGCCGAGCTGAAGATCATGAACAGGGCAAAGGTTTCCACGTAACGGAAATAGACCGCTTCATGGAAATGCTGGAGCTGCGTGTCGAACATCATGAAATAGCGCGCGCCGTATTTGTCGACGACCAGCACCCGGTAGTCGATATTGCCGACGGTCATGTTGTATTTGCCCGGCGCCAGCGATTCGACCTCGTAGGGGATGTTCGGGCTGCGCCTGGTCTCCGAGATCATGTAGCCCTTGATGGATACGGTATTCGGCTCGACGAATATCGATTCGCTGGCGTGCTTGTTCAGCTCTTCCAGCAATGCCTCGTCCATGAGCTGGTGCCCGATGTGCTCGACGGTCAGGTAGGCGCCTGCTGCGAGCAGGATGCTGAGGCCCGCGCCGAAGATCGCATAGAAGAATGCGACCCGGAAGCGCAGGCTATTGGTCTGGAACATCCGGGCTGACCAGCTGGTAACCGAAACCGCGCATCGTCCGCAACAGCTTCCGCTCGAAGGGCTTGTCTATCAGCTCCCTGAGCAGGTGCACATGCGCCCGCAGCGAATCGCTGTCGGGACGCCCTTCACCCCATACCACATGCTCGATGTCTTCGCGATTGACCACCTGGGGCGAGCGCGACATCAGTATCTCGAGTATGCGGTAGGGAATCGGCGGCAGGTCGATTGCCTTGGTGCCGCGCTTCACGGAGCAAGTGAAAGGATCAAGCGTGAGGTCCTCCACCGTCAGTTTCTTCTGCTTCTGGGTGTGATCTCCGCCGCGCCTGAACAGGACGCGCAATCTCAGCTCCACTTCGCGCAGCTCGGCCGGCTTGACCAGGTAATCGTCCGCACCGGCTTCCAGGCCGGCGATCTTGTCTTCCAGCGAATCGCGCGCCGTGATCATCAGCACCGGCGTGTCCTTACCGCCTTCTTCGCGCAATTTTCGGCAAAGCGTGATGCCATCCATGCCCGGCAACATCAGGTCGAGCACGATGGCATCGTATTCGTTGACCAGCGCCAGGTGCATGCCGGTGATTCCGTCCCCGGCCGCGTCCACCACATGGCCTTTCGCTTCCAGGAAGTCGAACATGTTGGAAGCAAGGTCCCGGTTGTCTTCGATAATAAGTACGCGCATAGTTTATTTCCCGTATTCCTTCACAATTCCCATTTGTCGACGGCTGATCGGCAATTTCTCTTCCAGCCCCTTTACCCTCATCAGCCAGCCACTTTCCCCTTCGTCTCCGCCTTTTTCAAACCCCATGATAGCGTCTCTTGCCACAAGGCAGTTGCGATGGATGCGCACGAAGCGCGTGGCATATTCTTTTTCGAGCGCCGTAAGCGATTCTTCGATGAGGTATTCACGCTCGGCAGTTCGCACTGTAACGTATTTCAGTTCCGCCCGCAGGTAGAGCACCTGATCGATGGGTATCAGCAGCACTTTGCCGCGTTCGTGTGCGGACAGGTTGCTGCGCGCTTCCGGCGTGAGTTCCCGCAGCACTTCGGTGCGTATCGGGACCATGTCCCGCGCCCGGGAAAGCGCGTCGAACAGGCGCCCCAGGCGGATCGGCTTCAGCAGGTAATCGATGGCCCGCTGTTCGAATGCCTGGATGGCATAGGCATCATAGGCCGTCGTAAATATGATCAGCGGCGGATGTTCGAGCTTGTTCAGGTGGCCTGCCAGTTCGATCCCGTCCATTTGCGGCATGCGGATGTCCACCAGCACGACCTCGGCGGGTTCCGCGGCGAGCTTGTCCAGGGCTTCCTGTCCGTTTGCCGCTTCGCCCACGAGTTGCAGCGGGAACTGGGCGGCACAGTCGGCAAGTTTCTCCCTGAGCCGGTTGCGCGCGGGCGCTTCATCGTCCACGATGAAGACGGT
>JAJXTT010000020.1:0-2449 GCA_021783525.1 Pseudomonadota bacterium | reverse complement strand
TCACGTACGGGATGAGTATATGGACAATATAACGGTCCGCACCGGTCTCGACCTGGTATTTCGCTTCGACATCGAACAGCAGGTCCAGGCGTTCGCGGATGTTGGAGAGCGCCATCTTGTTGCCTGCGGTTCGCGTCGTGGCCTGCCTTATCGCAGGGTTGCCAACTTCCATGTTCAATCCGTCGTTGTTTCGATACAGTCTGACGTCGATGACACCCCCTTCCGGCAAAGGCTCGATGCCGTGGTAGACGGCATTCTCCAGCAGCGGTTGCAGAATCAAGGGCGGAATGAGCGCGTCCGGCGGCATGTCCTGCATATCCCAGCGCACCTGGAGGCGTTCGCCCAGACGCAATTCTTCAATAGCCAGGTATTGCCGCGCAAGCTCCACTTCCTTGCTCAATGCGACCAGTTCGTTCTGGTCTGCCATGGCCGTGCGGAACAGATCCGCCATGTCTTCCAGCGCAATCTCGGCGCGCTTGGGATCGGCGCGCATGATGCTCAGCACGGCGTTGATGGTGTTGAACAGGAAGTGCGGCCGGATGCGCGCCTGCAGCGCCTGCAGCCGCGCTTCATGGCGCGCCGGAGAGAGCGCCTCTGCCCGTAATCTGAAGTAATAGAGCAACGTCAATGCAAAGGCGATGGCGATCAACGCGTGGCGAACGTAACGAAATGCGCCGAATCCGGCTCCGGAAAACAGATCGCCGCCCAGCAAGTCGATCGACAGGGTCGCCGCCGCAACGACCGCCGATACGGCCAGCATGCCTTGCCAGTAGGCGATCCTGCCTAACACCGGATTCAGTCCATACAGCAGCAGCAGGCTGGTCAGCAACACGGGTTGCAGCAGTGCAGAACCCTGCAGCAGGTTGCTCAGCAGGTTGGCGGGGGAAGTGGCCTGCGACACCAGACCGAGCAGCGCGATGCCGTTTGCCAGCAGCACGATGCGCAAGACCGTACCCAGGTTTACGAAGTTGGGCAGCAGCTTGGGGGGAATGTTTTGATTTATACTGCGCGTCTCCGGCATTTTGACCTTTCAATTGCCGCTCATTCTGGACAAGACATGGCAACGATGCAAGACAATCAGACATGGTCGGGACGCTTCAACGAACCCGTGGCGGAACTGGTGAAACGCTATACCGCTTCGGTGGATTTCGACAAGCGCCTCGCATTGTTCGATATCCAGGGCTCGCTGGCGCATGCGGAGATGCTCGCCGGCTGCGGCATCATCTCCGCGCAGGATCTGAAGGACATCCGGCGCGGCCTTGGGCAGATCGAGAGCGAGGTCGTCAGCGGCGATTTCGTCTGGCAGCTCGACCTGGAAGACGTGCACTTGAATATCGAGAAGCGGCTCACCACGCTGGTCGGCGATGCGGGCAAACGCCTGCACACGGGGCGTTCGCGCAATGACCAGGTGGCGACCGACATCCGCCTGTATCTGCGCAGCGCCATCGACGACATCACGCTGTTGCTTAAGGGGCTGCAGACTGCCTTGCTCGATCTGGCGCAACACCACACGCACACCATCATGCCGGGGTTCACCCATCTGCAGGTCGCGCAACCGGTGAGCTTCGCGCATCACCTGATGGCATATTTCGAGATGTGCCAGCGCGACGTGGAACGTTTCTGCGATGCGCGCCGCCGCGTAAACCGCCTGCCTCTGGGCGCGGCCGCGCTGGCGGGCACCAGCTACCCGATCAAACGCGAGATGGTGGCCGAACTGCTGGGCTTCGAGGCGGTCTGCCAGAACTCGCTGGATGCCGTATCCGACCGCGACTTTGCCATCGAATTCACGGCCGCCGCCGCGCTGACCATGACGCACCTGTCACGCCTGTCCGAGGAACTGATCCTGTGGATGAACCCGCGTTTCGGCTTCATCGACATCGCGGACCGCTTCTGTACCGGCTCTTCCATCATGCCGCAGAAGAAGAACCCGGATGTGCCCGAACTGGTGCGCGGCAAGACCGGGCGCGTGAACGGCAATCTGGTCGCCCTGCTCACGCTGATGAAAGGCCAGCCGCTGGCTTACAACAAGGACAACCAGGAAGACAAGGAGCCGCTGTTCGACACCGTGGACACGCTCACCCAGACCTTGCGCATTTATGCCGACATGATGCGCGGCATCACCGTCAAGCCGGAAGCCATGCGTCGTGCGGCGTTGCAGGGCTATGCCACGGCGACCGACCTGGCAGATTACCTGGTAAAGAAAGGTTTGCCGTTTCGGGATGCTCACGAAACGGTGGCCGTGGCAGTACGCTCTGCCGAGCAGCGCGGAGTGGACCTGGCCGAACTCAAGCTGGAAGAATTGCAGGAATTCTCAGACCAGATCACTGACGACGTCTTTGGCGTTCTGACGCTGGAAGGCTCGCTCGCCGCGCGCAACCACACCGGAGGTACGGCTCCGCAACAAGTGGAAGCCGCCATCGCAAGGGCTCGCAAATTACTCGCCTCCTGA
>JAJXTT010000305.1 GCA_021783525.1 Pseudomonadota bacterium | reverse complement strand
ATGGATGCGTCCGTGCTGCAGCAGCGAAGCCATGGAAGAGAGCTTTTCGGTGAGCAGCTTGACCGGCAGATACAGGATGTACCACAGGCGGTCTTCGGTTTGCCCGTGGTAGCGCGGATGCGTATCGAACGGGCTCGGCACTTCCCTCTCGATCTTGAAGAACGGTTCGAAAATGCGCCGGATCGGCTGCCCGAAGCCTTCCGCAGTGTCCTGCATGCGCGCAGTCTGCGCCGGGAAACCGCAGTCCCAGGCTGCACTGCGGCGCAACCGACCGTGATACAAGCGCCGCACCAGTATCGTAGTGAGCAACATCACCCCGAGCACCGCCAGCAGGAAGTACAGCGGGCTATAACTGGCGCGTTCGGTGTCCACCGGCGCCAGGAATACCCAGTTGGTCGCGGCATTGCCCAGTCCCGAGCCGATCAGCGCGTGCGAGACCAGGTCGATCTGTTGCACCACGAACACGGGCGCCAGGCCCAGCGCCACACAGGCAAGCGCCAGCCAGATCATCCCGCTGCGTTCCCACCGGTCTGCATCGTGCGCATGCTCCAGCGCTTTCTCGCGCGGCTGACCGAGGAAGATGACGCCGTAGAACTTCACCATCACGTACGCGGCCAGGGCGGCTGCAAGGGCGATCACGGCTGCTGCTACCGGCACCAGCATGTTGATGTAACTGTTGGGCAGGCCCGGGGACAGCAGGAACGCCTGCAGCAGCAGCCATTCCGACACGAAGCCGTTGAGCGGAGGCAACCCGGCGATCGCCAGCACGCCGACCAGCATCAACACGGCCGCCCAGGGCATGTGGTGGATGAGTCCGCCCAGGCGGCCCATGTTGCGCTCGCCGGTGGCGTGCAATATGGCGCCGGTGCCGATGAACAACAGGCTCTTGAAGAAGGCGTGGTTCAGGCTGTGGTACAGCGTCGCGGTGAGCGCCAGCGCCGCCAGCGCGTTCTTGCCGTAGACGTGGAAGATGATGGTCAACCCGATGCCCACCAGCAGCAGGCCGATGTTCTCTATCGAGGAATAGGCCAGCAGCCGCTTCATGTCGCCCTGCACGGCGGCAAACATCACGCCGAACACTGCCGTGATCAGGCCCAGCGCCAATGCCAGCACCCCCCACCACCAGAGCTGCGTGCCCAGCAAGTCGAAGGTGACGCGCAGGATGCCGTAAATCGCCGTCTTGAGCATCACGCCGCTCATCAGCGCAGATACGGGTGACGGCGCGGCGGGGTGCGCCTCGGGCAGCCACACATGCAGCGGCACGACGCCGGCCTTGGCACCGAAGCCGAACAGGGCCAGCAGGAAAGCCACCGACGACCAGAACGAAGTCAGGTGTGCCGCGCGCATCGCATCGAACGTGTAGGCAGCGATACCGTTCCCTCCCTGCATCACCCCGAAGCAGAGCAGGATCGCGATCGCGCCGACATGCGCGATCAGCAGATAGAGGTAACCCGCCTTGCGGATCTCGGGAATATTGTGATCGGTGGTGACCAGGAAATAGGATGACAGCGCCATCGTTTCCCACGCCACCATGAACATGTAGGCATCGTCTGCCAGCAGCACCAGTGTCATGCCGACGAGGAACAGGTGATACTCCAGGCATACCAGGCCGAGCGTGCCGCCCGCCATGGTTTTGAAATAACCTGCGCTATAAAGGGAAACACCGAGGGAAGCGCCGCCCAGCAGGATCAGGAAGAACGCGGACAGCGGATCGAGGCGAAGATGGAACGGGAGGTCGGGCAAGCCCAGTGGCAGTACCAGGATATTGGGCGCGGCGGCGAGGCCCCAGAGTCCCGCAAGCGCCAGCAGCAGCGATGTCAGCGCGCTGAGCGGAAAGATCACGCGATTGATCAACCGTGGTGCGCGCTGCAATGCCAGCCCCGCCACTCCGAGGGCGACCCAGAACTGGACCAGCCAGCCGATTACATCTAGAGGCAATATCCCAACGGCGTCCATCTGGTGTTACTTGTACACCCCTCAATTGAATGCGTATCTTGCAGGCGTGCGATTCTACTCCTGCGTTCGGAGGCTATTCAAGAAACGAATCACCGTTTCGGGCCCTCTACCCCAACAGGGTAACCCGTCCGAGTCATCAGGCCCGGCGCAACGATCGATTGCGGCCTCCGCTCAATGTTGTCCGGCGTCCGTACCCTTTGCGGATCCTGTTTTCCGTCCCGCAATTTCCGCAGCCAGCTCGTCCTGGTTCTTCTGCGCCAGGAATTTTTTCCACGCGGCCTGATCGATGTTCATGCTGGCCTTGATCGCGGCTTCGGCCATGCTCTGCAGTCCCGCATCATCCAGGCCCACGACAACAAACATCTCCCCGTCCGGCGCGATGATGCTCTTGAATATCCTGGAGCCGTACAGCGTTTGATCCGTGACCTGCCTGGCAACCGAAACGCGCACGCGGTCAACGGCCTCCCTGCTCCCGGCACCGTTTGCTTCGGCGTATTGTGCAGCCATGTTCCCGACTTGAACTTTCATGGTCTGGGCAAGCTCGGCACGCGCCGCATTCGCGGCGATCTGTTTCATGAAGGCAGTGCCCGCATCCGACCTCGCTGCCGCTCCGACCGCGCCCGCTGCCATGCCTTCGACGGGGGCGCCGCATACCCACGGCGGAGCCGCATCGTCGGAATCCGGAAACATGCACCCGGCCATTTTTTCCACTTTGGCAGGCGGCGGCGTGGAACATGCGGCGACACCAAGCCCGAT
>JAJXTT010000304.1 GCA_021783525.1 Pseudomonadota bacterium | reverse complement strand
CGGCTCTGCAGCAGCAGGATGAAATCGTCGCCGCCGATGTGACCGATGAAATCCAGCTTGGGGTCGCAGGCCCAGCTCAGGATGCGGCCCGTGAGCTGGATCATCTCGTCGCCCTTGCGGTAGCTGTAGGTGTCGTTGAAGGGCTTGAAGTGGTCGAGGTCGCAATAGCAGGCGACGAAGGGCGTATTCGCCAGCAGCAGGCGCTCGATATGCTCGTTGATCGGCACATTGCCCGGCAGCAGGGTCAGCGGATTGGCATAACGCGCCGCTTCCAGTTGCATCTGGGTCAGCTCCCGCAACAGGTCCTGGCCGGACGAGACGCCAATATAGCGCCCGTTCTCGGTGATGATGAAGCCGTCCGCAAAATGACGGCTGTCCGCTTCGGCCATGAAATGGCTGAGTTCTTCGATGGGCATGCCTTTTTCCACCAGCAGCGGGTCGCCCTGGATCAGGTCGCCGCAGGGCTTCTTGCTGTGCAGCTCGCGCTGGAAGGGCTTGGAGAAGCGGTCGATGAAGTGATAGCGGTTGATCAGGCCGAGCGGCACGCTGTTCTTGACGACCGGAATGATGCGCAGCGCCGGGTTGACGTTGAAGCGCTCGAAGATGTGGTCGATCAGCGTGTCGGGGTGCACCGGTTCGACATAGGTCAGCAGCTTGTGCGCCGTCGTCTGCGAACGCTGGTAGAAATCCGCCTTGGGAAACAGGGCGATGTTGGATGAATTGATGATGCGGCTGGTCTCGGTGGACGCCAGCAACGGCGGCGTGGGGCTGGGCCGCGCGATGAAATAGCCCTGTCCCAGCGCGATGCCGATGTCCTTGACCACGCGCAACTCGGCTTCGGTCTCCACGCCTTCGGCGATCACATGCGTGCCGCAGCTCTCGGCGATATGCTGGATGGATTTCAGGAACTGCAGCTTGATCGGGTCGCGGTCCACGCCCTGCACAAAATGCATGTCGATCTTGATGAACTCGGGGCGCAACTCCGACCACAGGCGCAGACTGGAAAAGCCTTCCCCCAGATCGTCGATGGCGATCTTGAACCCCATTCCGCGGTAATGCAGCAAGGCATCGCGCATGCCCTCGAAATCGAAGGTAGGCTGGTTCTCGGTGATCTCGATGATCACGCGCGCAGGGTCGAGGCCCAGTCGTTTCAGGAACGCCAGCGTCTGGCCGTCCTTGAAGCTGGGATTGGTCAACGTTTCGGGGCTGACGTTGAGGAACAGGTTGCCCGGCAGGCCGAGCTTGGCGAACGTCTCCAGCACGACCTGGCGCGACAGCATCTCCAGTTCCAGCTGCAGGCCCTGTTGTTCGGCTGCGCCGAACAGGTTGATCGGAGAGTGCAGCGGACTGTCTGCCGGGCCGCGGATCAGACCCTCGAAGCCCAGGAACTCGCCGCTCTTGAGATCGATGATGGGCTGGAACAGGGCGCTCAAGCGCCGCTGTTCGAGGATTTCACGGAGTGGCGACATGACCTGTTCCTTGTGGCGCGGCATGATCTGGCTTGCCAAAAACTGTGCGCGGGCAGTGGTGCGGTACTTTTCGACAGGTAGAATGCTGTGCATCGAGTCCTCCTGCTTGCCTGTTAGGGTGCGCAAGATAACGCCGGGTTGTTACGTTAATATGACGGAGAGATGATGGAAATATTGGGATTGCGGCACCGTACGTCCGGCATGAACGCCCGATTTGCCGGCACAGGATTGTCGTTCGCGGAGTATGTGCAGCAGACGCAAGCCATGCTGCGGCAACACCACGACGGCAAGAACGACCAGGAAGAGATCGTTGCCGGCAATGCGCCTTTCGAATTGTCGCCGGGCGGCGATTTTGAAAAAGGGCGGGACAAGCCCTGTAAGCGCGGCGTGCTGCTCACTCACGGGTTGACCGATTCCCCCTATCACATGCGCCATCTGGCAGGATTCTTCCAGCGCAACGGCTTTCGCGTGATGGCCGTTCTGTTGCCCGGGCACGGCACGCAGCCCGGCGACCTGCTCGATGTGGATTGGCGGGAATGGGCGAAGACGGTGGCCTACGGTGCGAGTTGCCTGTCTGCAGAGGTGGATGAAATCTATCTGGCGGGCTTTTCGGCCGGCGCCGCACTGAGCGTGTTTCATGCGGCGCACGACGACAGGGTGCGCGGCCTGTTCCTGTTTTCGCCCGCGCTAGAGATTACTCCGCTGGCGAAGTGGGCGAACCTGCACAAGCTCTACAGCTGGCTGCTGCCCAAGGCGGCCTGGGTGGGCAACATGCAGGATCGCGATCTCTACAAATACGAATCGTTCTGCAAGAATGCGGCGGCCCAGATGTACAAGCTGACGCAAGCTCTGCCGAAAGGCGATGTGGACATTCCGGTGTTCGCGGCCGCCAGTGCGGACGATGCCACCGTGAATTCGGCGGCGACCTTGTGCTTCATGCGGCGGGCAAGGCATCGGTGCAGCAGGCTGGTGTGGTACTCGACAACAGAGGTCGAACAGGAAAACATCGAGTGGGTAAACAGCGCGGTGCCGGAAAAGCGCATCCTGAGCAGCGCGCATACCGCCATCGTCGTGTCGCCGGATGATGCGCATTACGGCGCAAACGGCGGGTATGCCAACTGCCTGCATTACTATGACAACGACAGCGATCGTTACAAGGCCTGCATGTCGCAGCCCGGGGAAGTCTGGTGGGGCGAAACGAGCGAGCGGAATCTTGAACGCGGGCTGCTGCGGCGCCTGATGTACAACCCCCACTATGCGGCGATGGAAGCATCCCTGCAGAAATTCATTCAAGGATTG
>JAJXTT010000303.1 GCA_021783525.1 Pseudomonadota bacterium | reverse complement strand
TGGACGCTGGACGAGACCACCCGGCAATTGCAGAACAGCGCCGGCCTGGTGGTCATGCTCTCGGGCGGCGAATTCCGGTTGCTCAAGGTACTGCTGGAACGGCCCAACCGCGCGCTCAACCGCGACCAGCTGTTGACCCTGACCCAGGGACGCGAGACCGACCCGCTCGACCGCTCCATCGATCTGCATATCAGCCGCTTGCGCCAGAAACTGGGCGACGATGCGCGCGCGCCGAAGCTCATCAAGACGCTGCGCAACGAAGGATATCTGCTGGCGGCCACAGTCAAGCGAGGTGAATGAGATGTTGACGATCTACCGCTCCATGCATGGCCGCCTGTTCCTGATCCTGTTGACCGGCATGATCGTTACCGCCGTGGGCACCGTGCTGCTCACCCATTCCAGACAGCAGGAGATGTTCGACCGGGTGCGCGCCCAGCATCTGGCCAGCGAGATCGCCGAACTGGTGGAAACGCTGGAACGAATACCGCCATCGCAGCGCGACGATTTCCTGCAAGGACCGCACGGCATGGGCATACATGGACATGCTGACGGCAATGGTTCGCTACCCGTCATGGCCAGGGATAACCCGCTGGAAGACGCGCTGCATCAGCGGCTGGATGGTGTGGGTGTCGTGGCGGAATTGCCGAACCATGAGGCCTGCGCCGGTGCGCCCGTCAGATGGCCGCGCCGCATGCATGAGCCGCCGCAGTGCGAGCGCGTGCACATCACGCTGCAGGACGGCAGCCGTTTCGAGCTGATCGTTCCCGTG
Source organism: Pseudomonadota bacterium (assembly GCA_021783525.1). Classification (GTDB taxonomy): domain Bacteria; phylum Pseudomonadota; class Gammaproteobacteria; order Burkholderiales; family Gallionellaceae; genus Sideroxyarcus. The sequence goes on along the minus strand of JAJXTT010000303.1, from coordinate 2,006 downwards.
CCGCCGATGCGCGGGCCGTTCTTTCCCTCGCCGGTCTGGAGCGCGATGCTGCTGTTTGCGCTGTGCATCGGCCTGCTGGCCTGGCTGGTGGCTCGCATCGCCACCGCTCCTTTACGCCAGCTGGCCGACGCCGCGGACAATCTCGATATTTCCCGCGCCGGCAAACCGCTGCCCGAGCAGGGCAGCAACGAAGTGCGCGTCGCCACGCGGGCTTTCAACCGGATGCAAAAGCGCATCTATGACGACGTGCGTGAACGCACCGGCATGCTGGCCGCGATCACGCATGACCTGCAGACTCCGCTGACCCGTCTGCGCCTGCGCCTGGAGAAGCTGCCCGATGAAGCGCTGCGCAACAAGCTGGTCGGCGACATGCAATCCATGCAGCAGATGTTGCAGGAAGGGCTGGAACTGGCGCGCAGCCTGGATACCAGCGAGGCAACGCAACTGCTCGATCTCGATTCGCTGCTGGACAGCCTGTGCAGCGACGCCGTCGAAGCCGGGCAGCACGTGGATTACATCGAACACACGCCGGTACAGTTGCAGGCGCACCCGCTGGCGTTGCGCCGCGCACTGTCCAATCTGCTGGACAACGCGGTGAAATACGGCCAGCGCGCCGAGGTCTCGTTGAGCCGCGATGCGCGCCAGTGCCATATCCGCATCCGCGATTTCGGCCCGGGCATCCCGCCCGAGCTGCTGGAGACCGTGTTCACCCCTTTCTACCGCATCGAACACTCCCGCTCCCGGGAATCGGGCGGCACCGGACTGGGCCTGAGCATCGCCCGCAACATCGTGCAGCGCCACAATGGTGAGCTGGTACTGACAAACCATCCGTCGGGTGGACTGGTGGCGTCTGTCGTATTGCCGCTGTAATTCGGTACGGGGGCTGAGTGCCGGGTGCCACATGAACTATAATCTGCCTTCCCAGACTCGGCACTGACAACCCAGTACTCAGAACTTCTGCAATGACCGACCGTTACGCCGTCATCGGCAACCCCATCGCCCATAGCAAGTCTCCGCTGATACACCAGCTTTTCGCCGAGCAAACCGGCCAGGCCATGCGCTACGAAGCCATCGAAGCGCCGCTGGACGGCTTCGCCGCGACCATCCGGCGCCTGCGTGCGGAGGGATACAAGGGCTGCAACGTCACCGTGCCGTTCAAGTTCGAAGCGTATGCGCTATGCGACCAGCTCAGCAGCAGGGCGCGCGAGGCGAAAGCGGTGAATACCCTGATCTTCCGGGACGGCGAGATCCTCGGCACCAACACCGATGGCACGGGCTTGCTCGCCGACATCGAGAAGAACCTCGGCTTCAAATTGATGTGGAAGGATGCGCTGTTGCTCGGCGCAGGCGGCGCGGCGGCGGGCGTGCTGTGGCCGCTGTTCAATGCCGGCCTGGGTGTGGACATCGCCAATCGCACGCTGGACAAGGCGCAAGCACTGGCCGACGAATTCAAGGGCGCCGGCACCGTATATGCCCGCAAATACGAAGACCTCACCGGCAGGAAATACGACCTCGTGATCAATGCCACTTCGAGCGGACTGAAAGGCGAGCTGCCGCCGTTGCCGGATGGCTTGTTCAAGCCCGGTGCGCTCGCTTACGACATGATGTACGGGCGGGAGACGCCGTTCATGGCATATGCCCGCAAACAAGGCGCAGCGATCGTCTCGGACGGACTCGGCATGCTGGTGGAGCAGGCGGCCGAAGCCTTCTACCTGTGGCGCGATATCCGCCCGGACACCCGGCCGGTGCTGGCAAAGTTGCGCACATGAAGAAAACGAAAGGTCTTTTCTGGCGCATCCTGCTGGGGCTGTTCCTGCTGTTGGTCTTGTATCAGCTGTGGCTGTTCGCCCATGTCTGCTGGTGGATCAAGTTCAATCCCGCCACCAGTGCCTTCATGGAAGACCGCCTGGAAGTGATGCAGGACAAGAACCCGAAAGCGGAGCTGCAGTACAAATGGGTGCCCTACGACCGGATATCCGACAACCTGAAACGCGCGCTGATCGCTT
>JAJXTT010000302.1 GCA_021783525.1 Pseudomonadota bacterium | reverse complement strand
GGGATACTCCGTTGGCGCTGATGTCGGAAATGAGCGCGGATATTTGCTTTTCCGCGCCGGTCTTGCTGTCCTGTACGGCAGCGATGATCCGCGTCCTTACCCTGGGGGCCTTGCGTATCATGATCCCTTGGATATTGTCCGGAAACGACAGATGCATGTATTCATAGGGAATCTTGCAGATTCGCTCTATCGTGCAGGCGAAACCGAAGGCGTTCTGCCCGGAAAAGGATCGCATCACGAGCTTTTCCTTTTCCATCAACTGCAACCGCAGGCCGTTGGCGGTGATCGGCATGGAAACCAGCAGGCTGGCGCCCCTGAGAAAGCCGATGACCTTGACCGTGAAGCGTTCGCGCGTCAATTGCGCCGGCGGTTCGAGTTGCAGCCTGTCTTCCACCTTCAGCTTCATGTCGTCGAAGGTGAAATCCCTGTCTGTCGTCTTTGTCTCGGCCTGACCGGCTGGTGAGTCCTCGGCAGGAAACAGGCTGTCATCGGCGCGCTCAAGATCGCGCGGCATTTCCAGCAACAGTTCGTGGCAGGCGCCGCTGGCAAGCAAAGTCTCGCGATGCGCGTCATCGCGAATCTGCTCGCCCTGGTTCAGAAGGAGGTTCCGACTCTGGTCATACAATGCCCAGGGGATCGGTTTGCCGACTACGATTTCATCGCTATTGACTAGGATAAGGCTCATCAAAAGGGCCGGGACACAATTGCATTATTGGAAGATGGATCCCCGATCCACCCGGTTCGTAATCGTCAAAAATTACAGAGCCGACTCGTCTGTCTCGCCGGTTCGAATGCGGACAACCTGTTCCACCGACGTAATGAATATCTTGCCGTCGCCTATCTTGCCGGTATTTGCCGCCTTGACGATGGCCTCGACCGCCGTATCCAGCATGGCTGCGCTGATCACCACCTCAATCTTGATCTTGGGCAGGAAATCGACCACGTATTCCGCGCCGCGGTACAGCTCGGTGTGCCCCTTCTGCCGTCCAAAGCCTTTGACTTCCGTTACGGTCAGGCCGCTGACGCCCAGTTCGGAGAGCGCTTCGCGAACTTCGTCGAGTTTGAACGGCTTGATGATGGCTTCGATCTTCTTCATATTGTTCTCCCAGGATAGGTGCTGCAAGTATAACTAAAAGTCATCCTGATAACGTACAGTGATCGGATAGCGCCAGTCTTTCCCGAATCCGCGATCCGTGATGCGGACGCCGACCGGCGCCTGACGGCGCTTGTATTCGGCGATGCGGATGAGTTTCACCACACGCACAACGTCGGCTTCGGCGTATCCGATATCCACGATCTGTGCGATGTTCATGTTCTTCTCGACATAACAGGCCATGATCGCGTCCAGCACATCATACGGCGGCAGGCTGTCCTGATCGGTCTGATTCGGCCTCAGTTCAGCACTGGGCGGCCGCGTGATGATGCGTTCCGGAATCACCCTCCCCATGCTGTTGCGCCACTTGGCCAGGCGATACACCCAGGTCTTGCTCACATCCTTGAGTACGGCAAACCCGCCTGCCATGTCTCCGTAGAGAGTTGCATAGCCGACGGTCATCTCGGACTTGTTGCCAGTGGTCAGCACCAGCGAGCCGGTCTTGTTGGACAGCGCCATCAGCAAATTGCCACGTATGCGTGCCTGCAGGTTCTCTTCCGTCGTGTCGGCAGGCAATCCCTTGAACAAGGGCGCAAGAGTCTCCTGCAATGCGGTAAAGGTTGGCAGGATATCCAGCTCTTCATAGCGCACGCCCAGCAGTTTCACCATCTCGCGCGAGTCGTCTATACTCATTTGTGCGGTGTACGGCGACGGCATCATCACCGCAAGCACTTTATCGGCGCCCAGTGCATCCACCGCCACCGCCAGCGTCAATGCGGAATCGATGCCGCCGGACAAGCCCAGCAATACGCCAGGGAAGCGATTCTTTCCGATGTAGTCCCGCACGCCGACGCACAAGGCCCGGTAGATGCTGGCTTCATCCTTGAGCACGGTTTGCTGTTCTCCTTCCGACAGCGCTCCGTCCTTCAATTCGACGATGCCCAGCAATTCATCGAACGCGGCGAATTGGTGGACCAGTTTCCCGTCCGCATCCATCGTGAACGAACCGCCGTCGAACACCAGTTCGTCCTGCCCGCCCACCATGTTGGCGTATACCACCGGCAGGCCGGTCTCGGCTATGCGTTCGCGCACGGTGTCGTAGCGTGTCGCCTGTTTGTCGAAGTGATACGGAGACGCGTTCAGCACCAGCAGCATCTGCGCGCCCGCTTCCCTCGCGTTCATCGCTGCACGCTCGTGCCATACATCGGCACAGATGACGATGCCGAACCTGGTGCCGCCCATATCGAGCAGGCACGGTTCGTCACCGCTCGCAAAATAGCGCTCTTCATCGAATACGCTATGGTTGGGCAGGGAATGCTTGTGATAGGTCGCGACGATCTTGCCATCGCTGAGCACCGAGGCGGCGTTGTAGCCATCCTTGCCGACCTTGTGCGGGTGACCGACGATCAGCGTGATGCCCTGCGCCTCCCGCGCCAGATCCCGCAGGACCGTGTCGCAGGCCTGGTAGAACCCGTCGCGCAGCAGCAAATCCTCCGGCGGATAGCCGCACAGCGCGAGTTCCGGGGTAAGCAGGATCGCGGCGCCCTGTGCTTTGGCTTTCCGGGCATAGTCGGCGATCTTGCCGGCGTTGCCCGCCAGGTCGCCGACGGTACAATTGATCTGTGCGATTGCGATCTTCATTTCGGTACTCTATTCAAGAACATCAGGAAAAATATCCCGCCTTCCAGGCCCATGCCACCGCG
>JAJXTT010000301.1 GCA_021783525.1 Pseudomonadota bacterium | reverse complement strand
CTGCTCCGCCTCCCACTGATGCCAGGCGTCGAGGCTCTGGTGGCGCTCCAGCAGATCCTTGAAGCGGGCATAGGCGCCGCGGTGCGAGAACATCGCGCAAACCTGTTCGTAGCATGCCGGCAGCTGCATGCGGGCGAATTCCAGCGCCAGCGGCTTGCCCAGTCCGAATTCGCGCTTGTCCGGCACCACCACGTAGCGCTCCGCGTCGTCGATATCCGCCGGCAACGGTTCGAAATCGTCGCTGTCGCCGCCGTGCCACAGCACGGCCCCTGTTTCCCGGCATATCCAGGCTGCGGTATCAAAGCCGTTCCCCGCATCCACGAACATCAGCGCGTCTTCGAGGTCACCCAGCTTGACGGGGGTTTGCTCGCTCATGGGACGTTCGAATAACCCGGCCTTTTGCAGGAGCGCACCCTGTGCGCGACCGGCACACCACGCCGCAACGTGCTTTCGCGCACAGGGTGCGCTCCTGCAGATGACCCCGGCGAGATGCTTCGAGTCCGCTTCATGTCAGCTCTCCGGAGAAGGCTTTTTGCAGGAGGGATTGGCGGAGGTTGGCAATGTCGGTCAGCTTCGACTTGAGAACGGCCTTCAAGCCATCTACTGCCCCCATCGCACGGTCAATCTTACTGGCTGCCTCCCGTTGAGCGGCGATAGGCGGCAGGCCAAATTCATACTTGAAGAGATGCTCCCTGTTGACCTTTGGCATGCCCGCCCTGTCCGACCCGGAGATTGCATATTCGGTGAAATCCTTCGTATGCAGGATATGAAAAAGGAAATCTCGATCCAACTCTGCTGATGGTGAAAGCGGATAGACGTCGGCGCTGCAGACCCCCGAAAAATCAGGGCGGACAACCTTCCGGAGATAAGGACGGATCTTGCTGTAAAGGATCATCGTGTCATCGAACTGATACTTTCCAGACTTGAGCTTTTCTTGCCGTGCCGTCATCACATCGACCAACGCATCGGAACCAGAAATCATGTTCCCCGCGCCAAGATGAGGCATATCCAGAAACTCTGGATCCCGAGGATCAACAAGTGTGGAATCGATGCTAGTCACTTCAGCCAAAGTGACACGTCGCGCGATCGAATCCGAGCGGTCGAAGACATCAAACTTGATGGCCTCCAAGAGGGTTTCTGCATCCGCCAGATTGGCCTCGGCATGGGCGCGGGCGCGGTCGAGGGCGGCGAAGGCCTGATCGAGCACCGCAACGATCCGCTTTTGCCCGTTCAGCGGAGGAAGTGGGATTGGCAGGTCTTCGAAATATTCTCTCGGTACGCGCTTGTGCCCGACAGCCCCGGACATGACCCGCGCACCAGCCTCACGGAATGCGTCCCGCGAAAGGTAGTAATACAGAAACCCGGCCGAGAGCGCAGGCTTGGGGCGCATGACGACAAACTCGCTTGAGCCGAAGCCAGCGCCGCTTTCCAAGTTGCTGGCGATGCCCAACTTTCCGTTTTCAAAGCAGGGCGTAATTTTGGCGCAAAGGACATCACCGTCTGCGAAATAGGTGTAGCTCTTCACGACCTCGGCGAATTTGCGAACTTCTTTTGGCTCGAAATATTTCACGAGTTCGCCGAGATCATTCATAGGAACGAATGAGACATCAGCATCGTCAGCAAGCATGCCGCGCGGAATATTTTTGGACGGCTTGAAATCACAGACTTCAGATAGCGGCAATGTTTGCCACGGCGTTTGCGACTGCGTAGCTTTCCTGATCAGTCGCGTCACAACAACCCCCGAATCTCTTCCAGAATCCGCGCCGTCTCCGCATCCCGCGCCAGCATGTCCGCAATGATCTGCTCGGGACTGCGCAGCGCCTCCACCTCCGGCGCGTGGGGGTTCTTCACCGACAGATCCCAGGTCGCCTTGTCCACGTCCGCCACCGCGACCGTCCAGCTCTTGTCGCTATCAGCCTTGCCCGGCTGCAGCGCGACGAACTCGGCCAGATCCTCGTCATTGAGCGGCGTGGTCTTGCCCATGCTGCGGCCGGGATCGAGCTGGTAGAACCAGACCTTGCGGGTCTTGGCGCCTTTCTCGAAGAACAGCACCACGGTCTTCACGCCTGCGCCCTGGAAGGTACCGCTGGGGCAGTCGAGTACGGTGTGCAGGTTGCAGGTTTCCAGCAGCTCCTTGCGCAGGGCGACGCTGGCGTTGTCGGTGTTGCTGAGGAAGGTGTTCTTGATCACTACGGCGCCGCGGCCGCCGGCTTTGAGCTTGCGGATGAAGTGCTGCAGGAACAGGTAGGCGGTTTCGCCGGACTTGATCGGGAAGTTCTGCTGCACCTCCTTGCGCTCGCCGCCACCGAACGGCGGATTGGCCAGCACGATGTCGTGACGATCCTTCTGCTGGATGTCCATCACGTTGTCGGCGAGCGTGTTGGTGTGGCGGATGTTGGGCGCGTCGATGCCGTGCAGGATCAGGTTCATCACGCCCAGCACGTAGGCCAGCGATTTCTTCTCCTGGCCGTAGAAGGTCTTGCGTTGCAGCGTGTCCCACTCGGCGGCGGAGAGGTTGTCGCGGCGCAGGTAGTCCCAGGCCTCGCACAGGAAGCCGGCCGAGCCGCAGGCGCCGTCATAAATCGTCTCGCCGATCTGCGGCTGCACCACCTTGATCATGGCGCGGATCAGCGGGCGCGGCGTGTAGTACTCACCGCCGTTGCGGCCGGCGTTGCCCATGCGCTTGATGCGGGTTTCGTACAGGTCGGACAGCTCGTGCTTGGCCTCCTGGCTGCCGAAATTGAGCTGGTTGATGATCTCCAGCGCGTCGCGCAGCGAGTAGCCGGAGCGGAAGCGGTTGGCGATCTCGGAGAAGATTT
>JAJXTT010000300.1 GCA_021783525.1 Pseudomonadota bacterium | reverse complement strand
TGCTCGAGGGCGGCGATGCGACGTTGCGTGCGCTGATCAGCGAATACCTTTTCATATCCTTGTTCCGCGCGTGCGCCGAATCGCTGGCCAGCGAACATGCCAGCCGCCTGGCCGCGATGCAGCGCGCCGAGAAGAACATCGGGGAACTGCTGGAGGAACTCAAACGGGATTATCACCGTCTGCGCCAGAGCGGGATCGACGAAGAATTGTTCGATGTCATTGCCGGGTTCGAGGCGCTGACCATCCCCAAGCCGCAGGGCGCGCAAGTTCACAATCCGAAAGGTTCCGCATGAAAATCAAATCCGGCGATTTCCGCGTGCGCGAAGGCGACAAGGTCAGACTGAAGAAATGGCCGACACTGGTGAAGCCAGTATATCGTTCGAAAGAACAATATCAGAAGATGCTGGCGGAACACATTGATGAACTGCGCAAGCTGCAGCAACTGCAGTACGCTTCCGATCGCTATGCATTTCTGCTGATCTTTCAGGCCATGGATGCGGCAGGCAAGGATGGCGCCATAAAGCATGTGATGTCGGGCATCAATCCACAGGGCTGCCAGGTGTTCAGTTTCAAGCACCCCAGCGCGCAGGAACTGGATCATGATTTTCTGTGGCGGACCACCCAGGCGCTGCCGGAACGCGGGCGCATCGGCATCTTCAACCGCTCCTATTACGAGGAGGTGCTGATCGTGCGCGTGCATCCGGAAATTTTGCAGGCGCAAAATATTCCGGACGAGCTGCTGAACAAAAAGACGATCTGGCGGGAGCGCTACCGCTCCATCGTCGACCTGGAGCAACATCTCCATCGAAACGGCACGCGCATCATCAAATTTTTCCTGCATCTTTCAAAAGAGGAACAGCGCAAACGCTTTCTGGCGCGTATCGACGATCCGAACAAGAACTGGAAATTCAGCCCTGCCGATATCGAGGAGAGAAAATACTGGGACCAGTACATGCTCGCATATGAGGCGTGCCTCAGTGCGACGAGCACAAAAGAGGCGCCCTGGTATGTCGTTCCGGCCGACGACAAAGAGAACGCACGACTCATCATTTCCCGGATCATTCTCGACACGTTCAGGATGCTCAAGATGGCATACCCGAAATCCGGCGAAGAACATCAGCGCGAACTGGATTCCATCCGCCGACACCTGGCCAAGGAGGGAAATGCCGGGAAATAGCATCCCGTCGCGGCTGGTGCTGCAGAAAATGCCCTGCCCATTGCCTTCAGTTGAAGGCTGACGGTGCGGCCTCCGTGCCTTTCATTGATGATTGAACAAGGTCCCCGGTAATATGTGCGCTATTGATCCCGCAATAAGGAAGCAGACTGTCTCTCTGGCCCACGCCGATGACAATAGCGTATGAAACCCTGCTGAGCCACTGGTTGACGCTGCACGGCCTGTTTGTGATGCTGGGACTGTCCATTTATGTCGCCACCTCGCATACGCTGCATTTGCGCCGCCATCCTTCGGCCTCTATCGCCTGGGTCGTGGCGCTTGTCTTGCTGCCCTATTTGACTCTGCCGCTCTATCTGATGTTCGGGATACGCAAGGTGAAGAGTGCCCGCTCGTCTGTCAGGGTATCTGAATCTGCTACGCAGAACTCCGTGTCGGACACGCTCGCTGCCCGGACAAGGCGGCTCGCCGCTGTCATGATGCTCCCGGCCGCCTCACCCTACCATCAACTGAACATACACGAAGACGGGTCGCAATCACTTCAGGTGCTGCGCAGCATGATAGAGAGTGCAGTGCACACGATTGAGCTGAGCACATTCGTATTCGCAAATGACGGACTGGGCAGCGAAATGGCAAGCAGGCTCGCGAGGCGTGCGCGGGAAGGAATCAAGGTACGGCTGATGGTGGACGGTATCGGAGCCTATCTCGGTGGACTGACCGGCTTCAGCAGCCTTTCGGATGCGGGAGTCCAGGTGGTTTTTTTCGTTCCGCCTTTGCGTTCGTCCCTGCGGGGGCGCACCAATCTTCGAAATCACCGCAAAATGGTTATCGCTGACGGCCAATGGTTGTGGTGCGGCGGCAGAAATCTTGCCGCCGAGTACTTCGAGGGTGACGCCACCTCAGCCCATCCACCCTGGATCGACCTGAGTTTTGATCTGCAAGGCGCATTGGCGCTGCAGGCACGGCAGCAGTTCGAACAGGATTGGGCATTCGCAACCCGTGGCACACTTGCCGATGCGGCGCCTGCGATCAACCCGGAGCTGTCGCCGGAACCCGCCGTCGGGCAACTGATCGCCAGCGGCCCGGACCAGACCGACGATACGCTCTACACGATACTCGTCTCCGGTTTTTTCAATTCGCGCAGACGCATCCTGGTGGTCACTCCCTATTTCGTCCCCAATACCACGCTGCTGATGTCCATGGCGCTCGCGGCACGCCGCGGTGTCAGGGTCGATCTGGTCATGCCGAGGAAATCAAACCATCTTCTGGCGGACCTTTCCCGCCACCGCGCGCTACGGGAACTTGCGTCGGCAGGGGCGCATGTGTGGTTCCTGCCCCGGATGATCCATGCCAAGGCGGTGGTGATCGATGACGAACTCGCTCTTGCAGGGACAGCCAACCTGGATGAGCGCAGCCTGTTCCTGAACTACGAACTGATGGTCGCGTTCTATGAGCAGAATGCGGTCAGAGGAATTGCAGAATGGATCGAGCGCCAGCAAGTCTCTGCCGTGCCTTATCGCGCGCAACCGCCCGGCTTCTGGCGCGAACTCGCCGAAGGTCTGATGCTATGGCTGGCTTTCCAGCTCTGACCCAGGCGCTTGCCCCCTGATCGAGTGTTGCCCGCATTTCGCTAGCCTCGCGGATGATGCATCG
>JAJXTT010000299.1 GCA_021783525.1 Pseudomonadota bacterium | reverse complement strand
TTGACGATGGAATAGGTGTCCTGCGTCTCGATGTGGAAGTCCACGCCAAGCTTCTTCAAATAATTCGGCAGCACGTCCGCCGGGAAACCGGGCTGTTTCTGGTCCAGGTTCATTGCCACGATCCTGAAATCGATGGGCGCGCGTTTGCGCAAGGTGAGCAGGATGTCCAGCAGGGTGTAGGAATCCTTGCCGCCGGAGAGGCACACCATCACGGTATCGCCCTCCTCGATCATGTTGAAATCGCCGATGGCTTTTCCGACCATGTGCTCCAGGCGCCCCTTCAGGCGATTGAAGTTGGTGGAATGGTGTTCGAAATGGATAGGTTGGGTGATGTCGTTCATTTGATTTTCAAAGGTTGATGCTGCGCCCCCCGTCGACCGCCAATATCTGGCCCGTGATATAGGGCGCATCGGCGATCAGGAATTGCACGGTCCTGGCAATATCGTCCGGCTCACCCTCGCGTTTGAGCAGCGTGTGCGCAACCAGCCTGCGGCGCTGTTCTGCGTCCTGCCAGGCTGCGCTTTCCGGCCAGAGATTGATGCCGGGTGCGACCCCGTTCACGCGGACCTGCGGTGCGAGTTCCTGCGCCAAGGCTCGCGTAAGCCCTGCCAGACCGGTCTTGGCCACGTTATACAGCAAGTGCCCGTGCATCGGAAAATCGGCATGGATATCGACGATATTGACGATGCATCCGTGATTGCGGCGCAATTCCGTTGCGGCCGCCTGCGCCAGGAACAAGGGCGCCTTCAGGTTGGTACCGAGCAGGTCGTTCCACTGCTGCTCGTTCAGGGTGTCCAGCGGCGTGGGATAAAAACTGGAGGCGTTGTTGACCAGCGCATGCAACTGCCCGAATTGCCCTACGGCCTCTTCGATCACGCGCGTCAGGGCGGAGATATCCAGCAGATCCGCCTGTATGGTGCAGGCGGAATCAGGGCGCTTCGCATTCAATTCGGCGCGCAAGGCCTGCGCGTCCTGCAAAGAGACGTGGCAATGGATCGCGACGTTCGCACCTGCCGCATGCAAACGGCGTACGATAGCCGCGCCAACGCGCTTCGCTCCCCCGGTCACCAATACTGTTTTGCCTTGCATCCTTTTCCCCACTAAACTCTCGAAACTGCTGAATTATACCTGACCATGCCCATCCACTTGCCTGCCCCCGGCTCCGACGCTCTCGTTCACAGCGCCAAATTGTGCGACCTCATCCGCGCCGATATCGCCGCGCAGGGAGGATGGATTCCTTTTTCGCGCTTCATGGAACTGGCGCTGTATGCGCCCGGTTTCGGTTATTACACCGCCGGGGCGCGAAAATTTGGCGAGGAGGGCGATTTCACCACTGCGCCGGAGCTCTCCACGCTGTTCGGCAGGACCGTGGCAAGGCAGCTGAGCGAAGTGATGCGGGCCAGCTCGCCGCACATCCTTGAGCTCGGCGCAGGCAGCGGAAAGCTCGCGCTGGATATTCTCGGCGAACTCGAACGCCGGGACGAACTGCCGGAAAGCTATTCGATACTGGAGGTAAGCGCCGACCTGCGCGAGCGCCAGCAGGCGCTGTTGCGCGACAGGCTGCCGCACCTCGCGGGGCGCGTGCGCTGGCTGGATGCCTTGCCGGAAAAGATATCCGGCGCAGTCATCGGCAACGAGGTGCTGGATGCATTTCCGGTCCATCTGGTGTACTGGACGAATCGGCGCATCCTGGAACGCGGCGTGACAGACGTAGCCAACCATTTCAGCTGGCAGGACAGGCTGCCGGAATCGCCCGCGCTGCTCGACATCGCAAGCAAGATCAAAGTGCCCGACAATTACCTGAGCGAGATCTCTCTCACCGCGCGCGGCCTGGTTGCCAGCGTGTGCGAGCGCATGGAAACGGGAGCGATGCTGTTCATCGACTATGGATTCGGTGCCGGCGAGTATTACCATCCGCAACGGACCCGCGGCACCCTGATGTGCCATTACCGTCACCACTCGCACGACGATCCGTTTTACCTGCCCGGCCTGCAGGACATCACGGCACATGTGGATTTCACCGCCATCGCGGAAGCCGCGATCGATCACGGTGCACATTTTCTGGGCTATACCTCGCAGGCCCATTTTCTGATCAACAACGGCGTGACGGACCTGCTCGGCGAAGTGCCGGCTGAAGATGTGAAGGCGTATGCGCCGCTTTCCGCCCAACTGCAGAAACTCACCAGCCCGGCGGAGATGGGTGAACTGTTCAAGGTGATCGCGCTTGGCAAAGGCATGGACCAGCCACTGGCCGGATTCCTGCGCGGCGATCAATCGCGCCACTTGTAGCCACGCTGATTTTCCCGCCCCAGGCATGTCACCTGTCCACAGTTTCGAACCCGTAAGCGACCCGGACGCGCGCATACTGATCCTGGGCAGCATGCCCGGCAGGCGATCGCTGGAACGGAACCAGTATTACGCCCACCCGTCGAATGCGTTCTGGAAAATCATGGGGGAGCTGGTCGGTGCGCACCCGGAAATGCCCTATCAGGAAAGGCTCGCCGTCCTGCGCACTGCCGGGATCGCCTTATGGGACGTGCTGGATTCCTGCGTGCGCGAAACCAGCATGGATTCGGATATCAGGCGCGAATCGGCGAACGACTTCTCGTCCTTCTTCGCCCGGCATCCGCACATCACACAGGTATTCTTCAACGGCAGCAAAGCCGAACAATGCTTCAGGAAATTCGTGCTGGACAAACAGAGCATGCCGCCGCTCAAGCTGCACCGGCTACCTTCGACCAGTCCCGCACATGCCGGGCTTCGCTATGCGGACAAACTGAAGGCATGGCGTGCGGTCATGTCTGGCTTGACGGAAGATCCAAAACCGGCAGCTGCATGACTGGATGACCTG
>JAJXTT010000298.1 GCA_021783525.1 Pseudomonadota bacterium | reverse complement strand
ATCCGCATCGAGGACGACGTGCTGATCACGGCAAAAGGCAACGAAGTGATCACGCAGGATGCGCCGAAGACCGTCGGCCAGATCGAGGAGGTGATGCGCCATGAATGAGAACAGGTGCGATGTCGCGGTCATAGGCGGCGGCCCGGTCGGTGCCGCGCTGGCGATCGCCCTGCAGGGCAACGATCTGAACGTGGTATTGCTCGAAGCGCGCGATTCGGAGATCAACACCACCGATCCGCGCGCACTGGCACTGTCCTATGGCACGCGGTTGCTGCTGCAGCGCCTGGGCGCATGGAACAGGATAAAGAACGTCAGCGGCATCAGGACCATCGAAGTCACCCAGAAGAATTCACCCGGGCATACCACGATGCGTGCCGACGAGATGAAGGTGTCGGAAATGGGTTATGTCCTGCCCTACACCGCACTGCATGCCGCCTTGCAGGAAGTCCTGCACAACGCCGACATTGCCTGCCTCTATGGAGCCACCGTCAGCGATCTGGGCAGCACAACCGAAAACGCCGTTCTCACCTATCAGCACCAGGGCCGGACGCACACGCTCAACGCGAGTCTTGCCGTCGTCGCCGAGGGCGGCAAATTGCTGGAAGCATCGCACCCGCCGCAGGTGCAGGATTACGGTCAAAGCGGCGTGATCGCCCATGTCACCAGTTCGCAACCTGCCAGCGGCAAGGCGTACGAGCACTTCACCCCGCAGGGCCCGATGGCGCTGCTGCCGTACCTGGACGGCTACGAGCTGGTCCTGACGGCCTCTCATGACAAGGCGCAGGAGATGCTGACCTGGGACGACCGGACGTTCCTGCAAAACCTGCAGGAACATTTCGGCGACCGGGTCGGCAGCTTCACCAGCGTCGGCAAACGCAGCTGCTACCCCCTGCGCCTGAAACGCGCACCCGACATCACGTTTCCCCACACGGTGCTCATCGGAAATGCCGCGCAGACCCTGCATCCGGTAGCCGGCCAGGGATTCAACATGGGCATCCGCGATGCATGGGAACTGGCACAGGCCATACTCGACAGCGCGCCAGACAACGTCGGTTCGGCAGCGATGTGCGCCGCATACCGCAATTCGCGCCGCATCGACCGCAATGCGGGCATCCACTTCACTGACGGCCTCGTGCGCCTGTTCTCCAATGACTTGCCGCTGCTGGGACATGTGCGTTCCGCCGCGTTGACGCTGCTGGATTGCCTGCCGCCGGTGAAGAGATTCGTGGCAAAGAGGATGATGTTCGGCGCAAACGGCTAATGAATACGGAGCAGCAAAAATCGCAACTTTCGATTCTGTTCGCGGACATCAGCGGCAGTACCGCACTTTACGACAAGCTCGGGAATGAACTGGCGCTGCATCTGGTCTCGCGCACACTGGAGGTGCTGAAACGGGAAATGGCCAGGCATCAGGGTACCCTGATCAAGACCATAGGCGACGAGATCATGTGCACATTCGCCAGTGTCGCCGCCGCGGTGGATGCCGCGCGCGACATGCAGATGGCGATGGAAGAACAGGAACCCGTCAACGGACAGCATATCTATGTGCGCATCGGCGTGCATTGCGGCGAAGTCATCCGGGAGTCCGGCGATGTATTCGGCGATGCCGTCAACGTCGCCGCACGCGTCACCGCGATCACCAGGGCCAGGCAGATACTGACTACCCAGACCGTGGTGGAGCAATTGCCGCCGGAATTGCGCAAGAAGGCCCGCCCCGTGATGCGCGGTGAACTGCGCGGCAAGGAAAGCGCCCTTTCCATCTTCCAGGTCATCTGGGAAAAAGACGATACGTTGAGCACGCGCATCGGCATGTCGGCGTTCCGCAAACCCGCTGAAGCGCTGAGCCGGCACGAATTGCTCCTGCGCCATCGCCAGCAAGTATTGACGCTCAACGAGATCGCAAGAAGCGCGCTATTGGGCCGGGACGAGACCTGCAATCTGGTGATTCACAGCAAACTGGCATCGCGCCAGCATGCGCTCATCGAATACAACTTCGGCAAATTCCTGCTAACAGACCACAGCGCGAACGGCACACTGGTCCGCTTCAGCGACGGACAAGTCATCCAGCTCAATCACCAGCAAATCGTGCTGCACGGGGCCGGGCAGATCAGTCTCGGCCAGTCGTTTTCGGACACGCCCCTAGAAGTGGTTGAATATATCCTGCAGTGACCGGCCGAACGGGCTTAATCGGCGTTTTCCTGGAACTTACAGGCCGATCTCCCCGCGCCCAAGTTCGCTCACCAGGCCCGAGACAAAGACCCGCCCGTCCAGCTCTGCCCGCAAGCCCAGTAACGACGGGCGTCCCAAGGCAGCACCCTGACGGATGATGCGCTGGAACGGCAGTGCGTCACCATTGGCAACCAACCAGCCGCCGAGATTGGCACAGGCCGAGCCGGTGGCCGGATCCTCGGCGATCGAGCCCGCCTTGGGAAAGAAGAAGCGCGAAACGATCCCGCCAGTCCCGTCCTCTGCCCACACGTAGGCCATGCTGGCGCCGCGGCTCGGCGAGAAAGCATGCTGCGCCATCAGTTTGATGTCCGGCGATGCGCGCCCGACGGCGGCGACGGAACGCAACGGGATGATCAACTGCTCGCTGCCGGTATCGACCCACAGGGGCTGTTCGCCGATGTCCGCGACATCGAGCCCCAGCATGCTGGCCAGTTCGGCATGGGCCGCCTCGACCGGCCGCGTCCTGGCGGCGTTGGCCTGCAGTTCCCAGCGGTTGCCCTGGGCTGCGACCGGAATGATGCCCGCCTTCATTTCCAGCGTGAGCTTGTCGCCGGCGCGGGTGAGCGAGCGCACGACATGTGCCGTGCCCAGCGTAGGATGCCCGGCGAACGGCATTTCGAAGGAAGG
>JAJXTT010000297.1 GCA_021783525.1 Pseudomonadota bacterium | reverse complement strand
GGATACCGGAACTGGACGCACTGGGCCGGCCTAAGTCATTTTATGGCGAGACCATCCATGACCGCTGCTATCGCCGCCCATTCTACGATCAGGGCAAGTTCGCGGAGACTTTCGACGATGAGGCGGCGCGGAATGGCTGGTGCCTGTTCAAGCTCGGATGCAAGGGGCCGGTGACCTACAATGCCTGCGCCACGACGAAGTGGAATGACGGAACCAGTTTCCCGATCGAATCCGGTCACGGCTGCATCGGCTGTTCAGAGCCCAAATTCTGGGACGCAGGCCCGTTCTACAAGGCATTGTCGATGCCGGTGTCGGCGACAACTGCGATGCTGGGGGCTGCGGCCGCGGCAGGAGCCGTGGCTGGTGTGGCGATCACGTGGCATAACCGTACGACCAAGGCCGCGGCCAAAGCAGCGCACGAAAAAGTCACAGTGCACGATCTGATTCGGGAGGAAAAATGAACCATCTCGATCTCTTGACTTTCGCGCGAGGCAGCGCGTTGAACTGGGCTCTAATGTTGTTTGCGGCAGGTATCGTATTGCGCCTGTTCGAGATATTCAGTCTCGGTCGCAAAGCCGATCTTTCCAAGCCGCGCGCAGTTACCCCGGGCAGCGGTTGGCGCACCATGTTAACCCGATCCTTGCCGGCAGAAGGAATGTTGAAACGCGATCCGGTGACGTATATCAGCGGTTATGTATTCCACGTGGGATTGTTTCTTGCCATCTTCTTTTTCGCGCCGCATATCGAATTTTTCCGCAGCATGACCGGATTGCGCTGGCCGAATCTTCCGACACCGCTGGTCGATGCATCGGTCGTGGCGGCGATGGTGGCATTGGGCGTTTTGCTGGCACATCGGCTCAATAACCGGGTAAAGCGCATGTTGTCAGGCACGGGCGATTATGTTGCCTGGGTGGTGACGTTCCTTCCCTTGCTGACGGGCTACATGGCCTATCATCACCTGTTTGTGGAATACACCCTGATGTTGGCGCTGCATCTGTTCTCGGTCGAGTTGCTGCTCATACTGCTGCCATTCACCAAACTGTTCCACACGTTCTCCCTGTTCATTTCCCGCTGGTACAACGGCGATATCTTTGGACGCAAAGGAGTGGCATCATGAGCATAGACCTCGCCAAAGGCATCAATGCCTTCAAGGAAGTGATCGATACACCGATCGCCAGTTTCTTTTCAAGCTGCGTGCATTGCGGACTGTGTGCCGAAGCTTGTCTGTTCTACACCGAAACCGGCGACCCTCAATACACCCCCATCCACAAACTTGAACCGTTGCGCCGTGTCTGGAAGCAGGAATATACCTTGCTGGGGAAACTGGGAAAAATGCTTGGCCTGTCGAAGCCGGTCACCGATGCAGAACTTGAGGAATGGAAGCCTCTTGTTTACAACAGTTGTACCATGTGTTCCCGTTGCGCCATGGTGTGCCCGGTAGGCAACGACATGACCTACATGATCCGCAAGATGCGCGAAGGCATGGCCGCTTCAGGCCACGCTCCTGCCGATTTGATCGGGGCAAGCACGCGTTCAGTGGAGATCGGCAGTCCGATGGGCATACGCCTGCCTGCGGTGAAGGCGCAGATGAAGCATGTGCAGGCAGACACCGGCATCGAGATCCCGCTGGATGTGGAAGGTGCGGAATACCTGGTGCTGATGTCCTCGATGGAGATCATCAACTTCCCGGAATACCTTGCAGCAGTAGCCAAGATCATGAAGCAGGCCGGCAAGACCTGGACGCTTTGCTCTGACGCGTTCGAGGCCACGAACAGCGGAATCCAGATCGGGGTCTCCGACATTGCGAAGATACTCGTGCAGCGCATCGTGGATGGTGCTGAAAAACTCAAGGTCAAAACAGTGATCAGCCCGGAGTGCGGCCACGCCTATACGGCGTTGCGCTGGGAAGGCCCCAATCTGGTGGGGCGTCCCTATACCTTCGACGTACTGCATATTCTGGAAGTGCTGGACGGCTTCCGTAGCGCAGGTCTGCTTAAGACGGCAGGCTTTGAGGATGCGCTGCTTACCTTCCACGATCCTTGCCAATTGGTGCGGCGCGGAGGCGTACTGGAGCAGCCGCGCAACCTGCTGAAGATGGTGGCGAAGAATTTTGTGGATACGACTGACCACGGGCAGATGAACTGGTGCTGCGGCGGCGGAGGCGGGGTGAGCGCTATCGAAGATGCGGAACCCCTGCGCCTGCAGGCGTTCAAGAAGAAAAAGTCGCAACTGGAAGAGACCGGCGCGAAGACGCTGGTTACCGCTTGTGCCAATTGCCGCATCGTTCTGGAGGAAGGATTGGAGCACTACCACATGAATATTCCGGTGGTTGGGCTTACCGAGATGATCGCCGATCACCTGACAGAGGGAGAATAGACGATGGCTATCGATAACGACAACGATTTCAAGGCCGCTTTGAGCAAACTCTCCAGGGCCGGACAGCGTCTGGTCGCGGCGCGTTTCGCCGAAAATGTGCTGGCGCTGAGCAAGGATCCCAGGGTAAAAAGCGCGATCGGTGCCGCGAAGCGCGCGGACATTACCGAAGACGAACTCGCTGGCGCGTTCCAGTCGGCAAAAAAAGCCAGCGTGGATAGCTTCACCCAGTGCGGGAAAGAATGCGACTGGAATAGCCAGGCCGGTCATTTTGTTGCGCAGGCGGCGGTAGCCTGTCTCAAACCGGCCGAGCCGGGCGACAGTCCTGCGTGGAATGCCGCGATGCACGCACGCATGGCGCGAACCAGCGAGAGCATCGCTACCGGTCGCGGCACCGATAACGCCGAGAGCGCGGTGCAATACCGCATTCTTGCGGAATTTCTGAACGTTTGAGGAACACGACATGACGCAAACCATCGTAGTTGACCCCGTCACCCGCATCGAAGGA
>JAJXTT010000019.1 GCA_021783525.1 Pseudomonadota bacterium | reverse complement strand
ATGTCTGACGACCATAGCAAGTTGGCCCCACTCCTTCCCATCTCGAACAGGACAGTGAAACGACTTCGCGCCAATGATAGTGTGCATCCGCATGTGAAAGTAGGTCATCGTCAGACTCCTTACAAAGTAAAAAGCCCAACCTTGCGTTGGGCTTTTTACTTTATGGGGTTGAAACGACCTAATTGAACGCAGTGACAACGAGCCGTTTTTAGGCTCGTTGCGGTGGACACTAACTTGCGCAGCAAGTTACGTGGGAGCCAAAGTAGGCCATCCCTTCGACATGCTCAGGGCAGGCGTCAGACTCCTTGCAAAGCAAAAGACCCCGCCCAAAAGGCGGGGTCTTTTGCTTTGCGGGGTTGATAGTAAAACTGCTCGAATGCAGTTCGGCCAGGGCGAGTAATGAGCTTCCTTTGCGCGCTTCTTCCTTGGAGGGGTTGCTCGTTTTGCGATACAATCGCGCTCCATGACTAAGTACATATTTATTACCGGCGGCGTTGTCTCTTCCCTGGGAAAAGGCATCGCCGCCGCTTCACTTGCAGCTATCCTGGAATCGCGCGGCCTGAAGGTTACGATGCTCAAATTGGATCCGTACATCAATGTCGATCCGGGCACAATGAGCCCGTTCCAGCATGGTGAAGTCTTTGTAACCGAAGACGGCGCAGAGACTGACCTGGATTTGGGGCACTACGAGCGTTTCATTTCGGCCAAGATGCGCAAGGCCAACAACTTCACCACCGGTCAGATCTACGAAAGCGTGATTCGCAAGGAACGTCGCGGCGAATATCTGGGCAAAACGGTTCAAGTGATTCCGCACATCACCAACGAGATTCAAGCCTTCATCGAACGCGGTGCTGCCGCTTCGCACGACGGCAAGGCGGATGTGGCGATCGTAGAGATAGGAGGTACGGTAGGTGACATTGAATCGCTGCCATTCCTGGAGGCGGCACGTCAGATGGGGCTGCGCATGGGGCGTCACCAAGTGGCGTACGTTCACCTCACATTGGTTCCCTATATCGCCACTGCCGGCGAGCTGAAGACCAAGCCGACGCAACACAGTGTTCAGAAGTTGCGCGAGATCGGTATTTTTCCAACCGCATTGCTATGCCGCGCAGATCGCCGCATTCCGGACGACGAGCGTGCAAAAATTTCGCTATTCGCCAATGTGCGCGAAGACAGTGTTATTTCGATGTGGGACGCGGACAGCATCTACAAGGTACCGCAGATGCTGCACGAGCAAGGACTTGACCGCATCATTTGTGAAGAGCTTGCCCTGAATGCGCCGCCTGCAAACCTGACGGTATGGCAGAACCTCATTAAAGCACAGGAAAATCCGCAGCACGAGATCACCATCGGCATGGTTGGAAAATATGTCGATCTCACCGAGTCGTACAAATCATTGATCGAAGCATTGCGCCATGCAGGTATCCATACCGCGACGCGCGTGAATATCGAATATCTGGACTCTGAAGTCATCGAGACTGAAGGCACCGACTGCCTGAAAAATCTCGATGCGATTCTGGTGCCGGGAGGTTTTGGCGTGCGCGGTACGGAAGGCAAGATCGCTTCGATTCAATATGCACGGGAAAACAAAATACCTTATCTCGGCATCTGTCTCGGCATGCAACTGGCAGTCATAGAGTATGCGCGTCATGTGGCCGGCATGAGCGATGCAAACAGCACGGAGTTCAATCTCGAATCCGAACACCCGGTGGTGGCACTGATTACAGAGTGGCTGGATCGAGACGGCAAAGTAGCGAAACGCAGTGCCGATTCGGACATGGGCGGTACCATGCGCCTGGGTTCGCAACGCTGTCCTGTGAAGCCAAACACCATGGCGCAACAGATATACGGCAATGAAGTGAACGAACGCCATCGCCACCGCTATGAAGTGAACAACCATTATGTCCCGGCGCTGGAGAAGACCGGCCTGATCATTTCCGCGCGTACACCGTCGGAAGATTTGCCGGAGATGATGGAGTTGCCTCAGACCATTCATCCATGGTTCGTCGGTGTCCAGTTCCACCCGGAATTCACCTCGACACCGCGTACCGGACATCCGCTATTCAAAGCCTTTGTCGAAGCAGCCGTGAAGCACAAGGAGGCTGTATGAAATTGTGCGGGTTCGAAGCCGGCCTGGATAAGCCCTTGTTCCTGATCGCCGGCCCCTGCGTCATCGAGTCCGAGCAAATGGCGCTGGATACGGCAGGTCGATTGAAGGAAATGTGTTTGAAGCTTGGCATTCCGTTCATCTATAAATCTTCATACGACAAGGCCAATCGCAGTTCCGGCAAGACATTCCGCGGCTTTGGCATGGAAGCTGGTTTGAAGATACTGGAAAAGGTCAAGGCGCAGATTGGTGTGCCAGTGCTGACCGATGTGCATAGTGAAGACGAAATCGAGCCTGTCGCTGCCGTGGTGGATGTGCTGCAAACACCAGCATTCCTCTGCCGCCAGACCGACTTTATCCATGCCGTGGCGAAAACAGGCAAGCCGGTGAACATCAAGAAAGGCCAGTTCCTTTCCCCCTGGGACATGAAGAACGTGGTGGACAAGGCGCGTGAAGTAAGCGGCGGCGACACGATCATGGTTTGCGAGCGCGGCGCATCGTTCGGCTACAACAACCTGGTATCGGATATGCGCTCTCTGGCCGTCATGCGCAACACCGGGTGTCCGGTGGTGTTCGATGCCACGCACTCGGTGCAATTGCCGGGCGGGCAAGGAACAGCGAGCGGCGGTCAGCGAGAGTTCGTGCCGGTATTGGCGCGTGCCGCTGTCGCAGCCGGAGTGGCGGGGGTGTTCATGGAGACGCATCCCGATCCGGCAAAAGCATTGTCGGATGGTCCCAACGCCTTCCCGTTGGCGCACCTGCAAGAACTGTTGCAGACGCTGAAAGCGCTGGACGCATTGGTGAAGCAGCAGGGTTTTATCGAAGAAAACGTTAACTTGAAAAGTGTGTGAGCGAAGGAAAAATAGGAATGAGTGCAATCGTTGATGTCGTAGCGCGTGAGATTCTGGATTCCCGTGGCAATCCCACGGTGGAAGCGGATGTGTTGCTGGAGTCGGGTGTAATGGGACGTGCGGCCGTGCCGTCCGGCGCATCGACCGGCACGAAGGAAGCGGTTGAATTGCGCGATGGCGACAAGAAGCGTTATCTGGGCAAGGGTGTGTTGAAGGCGGTGGAAAATGTGAACACCGAGATCGCCGAAGCGATCATCGGCCTGGATGCTGCCGAGCAGGCGTTTATCGACCAGACCATGATCGATCTGGACGGCACCGAAAACAAGTCCCGCCTCGGCGCAAATGCGATCCTCGCGGTATCCATTGCGGTTGCCAAGGCGGCTGCCGAGGAGTCCGGTTTGCCGTTGTATCGCTACTTCGGTGGTGCTGCGCGCATGGAGATGCCCGTGCCCATGATGAATGTCATCAACGGCGGCGCGCATGCCACCGGTGGCGCCGACATGCAGGAATTCATGATCATCCCGGTAGGTGCACCGAGTTTTCGCGAAGCCTTGCGCTATGGCGCGGAGGTCTTCCACGCACTCAAGGCCGTGCTGCATCATCGCGGCCTGCCGACCACAGTTGGCGACGAAGGCGGCTTTGCGCCGGCGCTTGGTTCCAATGAAGCAGCACTGAAAGTCATCGTCGAGGCCATCGAGGCGGCTGGTTATATTCCGGGAACGGATGTGGCGATCGGCATGGATCCTGCGGCTTCCGAGTTCTACAAGGACGGCAAATATCACCTGAAGGCGGATGGATTGGCGCTCACCTCGCAACAGATGGTCGATCTGTACGCAACTTGGGTGGACAAATACCCCATCGTTTCCATTGAAGACGGCATGAGCGAACTCGACTGGCCGGGCTGGAAGATGCTGACCGAGCGTTTGGGCAAGACCATCCAGCTGGTCGGCGACGACGTGTTTGTGACCAACACCAAAATCCTGCGCGAAGGCATCAAACAGGGGATCGCCAATTCCATTTTGATCAAGGTCAACCAGATAGGTACCTTGACCGAGACTTTCGCCGCCATCGAGATGGCGAAGCGCGCGGGTTATACCGCCGTGATGTCGCATCGCTCCGGCGAGACTGAAGACTCCACCATCGCCGATCTCGCGGTTGGAACCAACGTCATGCAGATAAAGACCGGCTCCCTGTCCCGTTCCGACCGCATGGCGAAGTACAACCAGTTGCTGCGCATCGAGGAAGACCTCGGTGACAGCGCCTCTTATCCCGGTCGCGAGGCTTATTACCAGTTAGGCTGATGCGTGTTGTCACCTACATCCTGCTGGCTCTTCTCTTGCTGCTGCAATATCCGCTCTGGCTGGGGAAGGGCAGTTGGCTGAAAGTGTGGGACATGGGGCGGCAAGTCGAAGCCCAGAAACAAATCAACGACCAGACCCAAAAGCGCAATGCGGCACTGGATGCCGAAGTTCGCGATCTTAAACGCGGTACCGATGCCATCGAAGAGCGTGCACGCAGCGAGCTTGGCATGATCAAACAGGGCGAGATATTCTTTCAGGTGGTTGGCGAACAGGCTGCAGCGGCTTCCGCCGCAGCCGCGTCAACACCGTCCAAAGACAAGGTCAAGTAATGACTGTAGGTTGATCTCGCCCGGTGCGAGCCTGCAATTCTGAGATGTCCAACGCGATCCGGATCAATTCTTTCAACGCTTCTTGCGCATCCAGATGATGCCTCGAGACATCCGCTTCAAATGCTTCTAGATACATGCGTAATGTTGCTCCCTCCGTCCCGGTGCCGGACAGACGGAAAATGATGCGCGAACCGTCGCTGAACAGGATGCGCAGCCCCTGGCCTTTGCTGAGGCTGCCATCCACCGGATCGATATAGCTGAAGTCGTCACACATTTCTACAGCGTAGCTACCGAACTGTTTGTGTGTGAGCAAAGAAAAATTCTCGCGCAGATGTTGCATCACGCCATTGGCAGCTTCGGTAGGCAAACCTTCATAGTCGTAGCGCGAATAGAAGTTGCGACCGTATTTTTCCCAATGCTCCCGCACAATGGACTCTACCGATTGCTTGCGCACGGCCAGGATGTTGAGCCAGAACAGCACCGCCCACAGCCCGTCCTTCTCGCGCACATGGTTGGAGCCGGTGCCAAAGCTTTCCTCTCCGCACAGCGTGACCTTGCCTGCATCCATCAGGTTCCCGAAGAATTTCCAGCCGGTCGGCGTTTCATAACAGGGGATGTCTAGCGCCTTTGCCACGCGGTCCACCGCGGCGCTGGTGGGCATGGATCTGGCAACACCTGCCAGGCCCTGTTTGTAGCCCCTTGCCAGCGTTGCATTGGCAGCAAGCAGGGCGAGACTGTCCGAAGGGGTGACGAAGAATCGCTTGCCGAGGATCATATTGCGGTCGCCGTCGCCATCCGATGCTGCACCGAAGTCAGGTGCCTCCCCACCGTACATGATCTCCACCAGATCATGCGCATAGGTCAGATTGGGATCGGGATGACCTCCGCCGAAATCTTCCAGTGGAACGCCGTTCATCACGCTGCCGGCTGGTGCGCCAAGACGCCTCTCCAGTATCTCTTTGGCATAAGGCCCGTTTACTGCGTGCATCGCATCGAACTTGATCTTGAAACCGCTTTTGAGAAGCGTACTGATAGCGGGAAAATCAAACAGGGACTCCATCAGCTCAGAGTAGTCGCTGACTGGGTCGATGATTTTCACTTTCATGTTGCCCAGTTTGGTCTCGGCCAACTGGTCGACTGGAACATCCGCGGCATCCAGGATGCGATAACTGGCGATCCCCTTGCTCTTGGCGTAGATCTCCTCGGTCACCGTCTCGGTGGCCGGGCCGCCATTGCCGCTGTTGTACTTGATTCCGAAATCGCCATCCGGTCCGCCGGGGTTGTGGCTCGCGGAAAGGATGATGCCGCCGAAAGTCCTGTATTTGCGGATTACGCAGGATGCCGCGGGCGTGGAAAGTATGCCACCCCGCCCTACCAGAACCTGACCGAAGCCGTTCGCCGCAGCCATTTTCAGAATGATCTGGATCGCCACACGGTTGTAATAACGGCCATCGCCACCCAGGACCAGCGTCGCACCTTGCGGGGCCGCGATACTGTCGAAGATGCTTTGTACGAAATTTTCCAGATAGTGCGGTTGCTGGAAGGTCGGGACCTTCTTGCGCAGTCCGGAAGTGCCGGGTTTCTGGTCGGGGAATGGCTGGGTAGAAACGGTGCGGATGTTCATCAAACAACCTTTCATGTGAAATTACCGATCATGTCACGCTGGCTAAATCATACCATCGGCCATGCCGGAACAGCCCCGGATTCTGCCAGTCGGGGTAAGCTAGCGTACTTTTTCGGCACCCCTTACTCATGAGTTACAGCACTGCCCAACAGATACTTCGCGACACTTTCGGATATTCCTCGTTTCGCGGCGCGCAACAGGCCATTGTCGAACATGTCGTCAACGGCGGCGACGCGCTGGTACTTATGCCCACGGGTGGTGGCAAATCGTTGTGTTACCAGATTCCGGCTATGTTGCGTGATGGCGTCGGCATCGTGGTGTCGCCGCTGATCGCATTGATGCAGGACCAGGTTGAGGCGCTCAAGCAACTCGGCGTACCTGCGGCTTTTCTAAACTCCAGCCTTGAAGCCGAAGAAGCACGCGAGGTGTCCCGGCGACTGATGCGCGGCGAGTTGAAGCTGCTGTATGTCGCCCCCGAGAGGCTGATGACGGAAGGATTCCTGAATCAGGTTGAGCATCTGCAGCAGGAGAACCGAATCGCCCTTTTTGCCATCGACGAAGCACACTGTGTCTCGCAGTGGGGGCACGATTTCCGCCCTGAATACCGGGCGCTGACCGTGTTGCACGAACGTTTTCCCGGTGTGCCGCGCATCGCGCTGACCGCCACGGCGGATGCGCCGACGCGGCGCGAGATTGTCGAACGACTGGCGCTGGACAGGGCTACCCAGTTCGTCTCCAGCTTCGATCGTCCCAATATCCGTTATCGCGTCGCGCTCAAGGACAATGTCCGCAGACAATTGCAGAGTTTTCTTGAAGCCGAACATCCCGACGATGCGGGCATCGTGTATTGCCTGTCACGGAAGAAGGTTGAGGAGACTGCGGCGTGGCTCAAGGAGCAGGGCTGGGATGCCTTGCCGTATCACGCCGGGCTGGATGCTGCCACTCGCAGTGCAAACCAGAAACGTTTTCTGCGCGAGGAGGGCATCATCATGGTTGCCACCGTCGCGTTCGGCATGGGCATCGACAAGCCCAATGTGCGCTTCGTCGCCCATCTCGATTTGCCCAAGAGCATGGAAGGTTACTATCAGGAAACCGGGCGGGCGGGTCGTGACGGGCTGCCCGCCGATGCCTGGATGGCATACGGTCTGGGCGACGTCGTCTCCATGCGCCAGATGCTGATGTCTGGCGATGCGCCAGATGAACGCAAGCGCGTCGAACTGCAAAAGCTCGACGCGCTGCTAGGCTTCTGCGAATCCACCGCCTGCCGTCATCAGAGCCTCCTGCGATATTTCGGCGAGGAACACCCTGGCGATTGCGGACAATGCGACAACTGTCTCACGCCCGTGGACACCTGGGATGCCACAAAAGCCGCACAGATGGCACTGTCATGCGTCTATCGCACCGGGCAACGTTTCGGTGTCGTGCATCTGATCGACGTGTTGCTGGGCAAACCTACGCCCAAAGTCGATCAGTTCAACCATCAGCAACTTTCCACCTTCGGCATCGGCAAGGATCTGGAGCAGACGCAATGGAGCAGCGTCTATCGCCAGCTCGTTGCGGCAGGATTCATCAATGTGGACATGGAAGGCTATGGCGGATTGAAGCTGACCGAGGCCGCGCGCCCCGTCCTGCGCGGCGAACAGGAAGTCTGGCTGCGCCGCGATGCCGAACCGGCCAGGCGCAAAACCAGCAAGGCAGAACGCGGTTCGCGCCTTCGCGAAGCCTTTGCCGGCGCCAACGACGACCCGCTGTGGCAGGCACTCAAGGCCA
This sequence comes from Pseudomonadota bacterium, assembly GCA_021783525.1. GTDB lineage: Bacteria > Pseudomonadota > Gammaproteobacteria > Burkholderiales > Gallionellaceae > Sideroxyarcus. The sequence goes on along the minus strand of JAJXTT010000019.1, from coordinate 5,046 downwards.
AACGTACCGAACTCGCGCGCGACCAAGGGGTGCCGCCCTATGTCATCTTTCACGACACCACCTTGCTGGAAATCCTCAATCGCAAACCGCAGACGCTGGACGAAATGGCACGGGTCAGTGGCATCGGACAGGCCAAGCTGGCGAAATATGGCGATGCGTTCCTGCAGGTGGTGGAGGACGCAGCGAATGGGGTATGAGCTGCCCGTATCGTTTTCGAGATTGAAGCCTGTCGCCACTTGAGGCAAGATGCGTCTCCGGGATAATTTCCGGATAAATGCAATATCCAACCAACACACAGAGAACAGACATGGGCGCACAGTGGAAAGCCAGGCACAAGGAAGTCGCAGCGAATGCGAAAGGCAAGATATTCGGCAAACTCTCCAAGGAAATCATGGTCGCCGCCAAAGGCGGTGCTGACCCGGACCTGAATTCGCGCCTGCGCCTTGTGGTCGAACAGGCCAAGAAAGCCTCCATGCCCAAGGACACGCTGGAACGCGCCATCAAGAAAGGAGCCGGCCTGCTCGATGGAGGTGCGCATCTGGAACGATTGGTCTATGAAGGCTTCGCCCCGCACCGCGTCCCCGTCATCGTCGAATGCCTCTCCGACAACATCAACCGCACCAAGGCCAGCATGAACGTGTTGTTCCGCAAAGGCCAGCTTGGCGCCGAAGGCTCCGTTTCGTGGGACTTCAGTTACGTCGGCATGATCGAAGCCACACCGAACTCAAAGGATGCCGACCCGGAAGTCGCCGCGATCGAAGCGGGCGCGCAGGATATCGAAGCTTCCGAAGAAGGTGCAACCCTGTTCATCACCGATGTCACCGACCTGGACGCCGTGTGCAAGGCATTGCCCGCGCAAGGATATACCGTTGTCTCGGCCCAACTTGGCTATCGCCCGAAGAATCCGGTCACACTCGGCAATGACGCCGAGCGTGAAGAGGTGGAGGCCTTCCTTGAAGCAATTGACGAAGATGACGATGTGCAGAACGTCTACGCGGGATTGGCGGGCTAAGGCCGCAGATCCCGGGCGCGCATAGCACTCAGCCTTTGCGCATATCAAGAGCGCGCCCTATGTTGGCCATCAATTTTCCGAGTTCCCGATCGATAGTCTCGATCAAGGGTTCGACCTCATCAAGGGTCCCGTTCTTGATTTTATTTTCGAGGAGTTCGGCCTGAGTTTGCAGGTATTCCGCACCGAGGGTGCCGGCGATACCTCTGAGAGTATGGGCAAGTCTTTCTGCCGTCTTCTGGTCGTTTGACGCCAGAGCATCCCGGATATTCCGGCCTGCGTCTTTTTGGTTAATCCTGAATTTCTCAAGCAGCGAATAGTACAGGCCTGTATTTCCACCTATCCTGCGCACGCTTTCCGCCACCTTGACACCCGGCAAGTCAGGGAGTGGCATCGGCGCGGATGCTGTGGCCGTCGGGGGGGGAGGCGAACTGTCCGCAAGCCTTGCAGGGTGTATCCATTTTGCAAGAGTAGCGATCAGCCGGTCCGGGTCGAGAGGCTTGCCGATGTGATCGTTCATGCCTGCAGCCAGAAATGCATTTTGCTCACTGACGTATACATTGGCCGTCAGGGCGATAATGGGCAAATTGGCGAGCGCCGGATTCTTGCGAATCTCACGGGTGGCGGTTATGCCATCCATGACCGGCATCTGCATGTCCATCAACACGCCATCGAACGGTTCTTCCTGTAGTCGTGCAATCGCTTCCTCGCCGTTCTCGGCCATGGCAACCCTGATTCCAAAACTCTCGAGCAATTCTCGCGCGACTTGCTGATTGATTTCGTTGTCTTCCACAAGCAGCAAGTAGGCTCCCTTAACCTGAGCGACCAGTGCCGGATTGAATTGCGCGCCGATTATCCTGAACTTTCCGGTAGCCCATTTCTCAAGGCCGAATATGTTGGCGATGGAATCGAACAATTTCTTTTGCTTGAACGGTTTTTCCAATACCCCGTCAATCACTTTGTCATTGATAAGTGCAGGAATTCCGCTCTGTCCATAACCCGCGATCATCAGCACCTTCGGCTTGACGGTCAATTCGGGCATCTCACGCAGTTCCCGCGCCAGTTCCAGCCCGCTCATCTGCGGCATCTTCCAGTCGAGTATGGCCAGATTGAATGGCCGCCCTTCCTTGTTTGCCTTGCGCACTGTGCTCAACGCATCGCGTCCATTGCTCGCAACGGAGACATCGAACGAGAATGACTCCAGATAATTCTTCATGATCAGCAGGCTGTTCTCGCTGTCATCAACCGCGAGGACACGCATGCCGCCCAGTCCGGTAAATTCGGTGTGCGGAATGTCTGCCTGCTTTTCCGCTTTGAAACAACTGACCGTGAAGATGAATCTCGAACCGAGGCCGGGTGTGCTCTCTACCCAGATCTTGCCGCCCATGATTTCGATAAGGCGCTTGCTGATCGTCAGTCCCAGACCGGTACCGCCAAATTTGCGCGTGATGCTGGTATCGGCCTGGGTAAATGGGCGAAACAACTTTTCGATTTCCGGTTGTGACATCCCTATTCCCGTGTCCTTTACGGTAAATCGCAGGATGACCTGGTCACCTTCTTCCTTTTCCAGCTCTGCACTAACCACGACTTCGCCCTTGGGCGTGAACTTGACCGCGTTGCCCGCCAGGTTGATCAGTACCTGGCCCAGGCGAAGAGGGTCCCCGACCAGAATGGAGGGAACATCGGGGGAGGTTTCGATGAGAAGTTCGAGATTCTTCTCCTGAGCCTTGACACCCAGAATCGTGGCAAGATTGTCCATGACGTCATCCAGTTCGAACGGTATCCTGTCCAGCTCCATTTTCCCGGCCTCGATCTTGGAGACGTCCAGGATGTCGTTGAGGATGCCCAGAAGCGATTTCGCCGAACTGTGTATCTTCTGGAGATAATCCTGCTGTTTTCCGGACAACTCTGTCTGCAAACAGAGATGGCTTAAGCCAATGACGGCATTCATCGGAGTGCGAAGCTCGTGGCTCATGTTGGCAAGGAACTCGTCCTTGATATGGCTTGCGGCTTCGGCGCTGCTTCTTGCGGCTTCGGCTGCCTTCAGCTTCTGAATCTCCTGCTCCAATTCACTGTTGACCAGCACCAGCATCTTGTTCCGGTTCTCCACCACTTTCTCCAGCACCACGATGCCCCGGTTGACCAGCAGCGTCAGCACGCCAATGACAAACAGCATGAACGTGCCGATTATCGCTCCCGAGCCTTGTGCTGTTTCCGATCGACCTATGGCCTTCCGTATGGTTTCCTGGAATTCCTTCTCTGCAGTATCCCGGTAAGAGGTTGCCGCCGCAGTGTAGGCATTGCGCAGATCCCGCAATTGCTTTATCTGCTGCTGACTGGGCAGATCCTTCTTTGCCATCATCCTTTGCGCCACATTGAATGCCAGGCTGTAGAAGGCATTGAAATCGGATTTCAGTTTTTCTATTTCATTCGTGTGTGCCGTATCGATCTCTTCCATGGACTCATATCGGCTCAGAATCTCCGATGACTTGGCTTTGGATGCCTCCAGATAGTCCACCTCGCCGGTTGCAGCTGCAGCGTTCAGCGATTCCACGACCCCCTCGAAGCTCTTGAGATTTTCGCCGGCCGCATTGAGTATCGGGAATTCGGCATCGCGGATTTCCTTGAGCAGCGCATTCCCTCCGGACAGCACCAGTGAGGAGTAGATCAGGTAGGCGACAAAACTGGCCACAGAAATGGAAGGTACCAGCATCAGCTTCAATTTCAGTGGATAGTTGCGGAATCGATTTATTTTCACGGTCAATCCGCCTCAGGGTTTCAGAACGACCCGGACGCTGCGATTCACGGCGCTCTTGTCGATATATCCGATGGCGTTCGGATTGCCGGCGACGGCTTTTCTGACCGCCGCGTCGCCCGCGATGAGCTGCGGCGGGCGACCTTCTCCCGTGAAAATGATCTTGGCCCAGTATGCAGTGAGTTGCGAAGCATTCTTGTGGGTGACTTTGGAATAGAACTCATCCCTGATGGCGCTTCCTTCGGGCTGGTCTATGGGGAAGGCCGTACGCTCATTCGGAAAAGTCACGACTTTGCCGAGGAATATCTTGGCAGTCTGCTCGGCAGTGAGGCTGGTAACCGAACTCTTGGAAGAAACGACGACGACCACTTCAGCCTGCGCGCTGAAGGCAAGCGATAACAGGGCAAGCAGCAGCGTAAACTTCAGGCCATTGTGCAATATCATCGGTATTTCCATGCTGTGCCGGACGGCTAGAAAACGAAGTCGACAACTGCAGAGATGACATGGAACGTCGTGCCGTAGAGGATAACGTTCGCCGGAACATTGATGAGGTAACCGTTGGAATTGTCGCTGAGCGTGACGCGATCGTACTGCATTTTGAAATCGAAATTTCTCATGAAGTCCCAGCGTACACCAAAGCTGTCCGTGCTCTGCGCCCGGTTGGCCAATTGCAGGTCGTAAGCGCTCGGTGGCGGGGATGACTGAATAAAGGAGCCCGAGCTGTTCTGGCTGTGTGTCAAATACGGCGTGAACTTATTGATGCGATAGCCGGCGCTGACATACATCGCGCTGGACATGAAAGCTGAGCGACGCTGAATCCACTCGGACATGACGAACCAGTCGCCCGGGTCGTAGTTGGCTCCGAGAGAGAGATCGGTGTTTTGGATCCATGGTCCTGTCGTCCCCGTCAAAGTATACTCGGTTGACGACATGCGCTGCTGGTAGCCGGCGTGATACGTGGCCTGCCCGTATTCCAGCGTATCGAATATTCCCCACATTTCCTTGGAAGTCGTGACGCTGTTGGGCCTGTCGAGTGTGTTTCTGCCGTATATGGTCTTGAAGGTATTCACGGCGTCGCCGATCTCGGCGCGGTACATGGCATCGACGCCATCGCTGCTCGGAATGGAAAGTTGATGGTACAGGTCCACCGGCGGTGTGACCCAGGTATAGCTATATCCGACATCCCAGTTTTCGGAATCCATGAAAGTCGGCAATGCGATGCGTCCGACACGCATATAGAAATTCGGAGTAAAAGAATATTTCACGCTGAGCCATTCGACCT
>JAJXTT010000296.1 GCA_021783525.1 Pseudomonadota bacterium | reverse complement strand
ACCAGCGATTTTCAAGTCTGTCGTTGTTGTCTGGTTCTTTACCCGCTTTACTTCGGTATTTCTCCCTTCATCATTTTGCCGTCTTGACCATCGCCCTAAGTTCGGGGCAAGTCCCCTTTGTTTGTTTTTCAGGAGATTCAAAATGGCAACAGGTACAGTAAAGTGGTTCAACGATTCCAAGGGCTTCGGCTTCATCACCCCATCCAATGGCGGCGATGATCTTTTCGCCCACTTTTCAGCGATCCAGAGTTCGGGTTTCAAGACCCTGACCGAAGGTCAGCAAGTCAGCTTCGACATCACTGCCGGCCCCAAAGGTCAGCAAGCATCGAACATCCGCGCAGCGGAATAAATGGTCGGGCATGCATGGCACAGCCATGCTGTCAGTCCTGACTATGAGCCCGGCAACCGCCGGGCTTTTTGTTTCTGAATTCCCTGAGAGGATTGGTCATGGCCAAAGAAGAATTGCTGGAAATGAACGGCGTGGTGGACGAGATCCTGCCGGACTCGCGCTTTCGAGTGACACTGGATAACGGGCACAAGCTGATCGCCTACAGCGCAGGCAAGATGCAAAAGAACCATATCCGCATCGTCGCCGGCGACAAGGTTTCGCTGGAGCTTTCGCCATACGACCTGAGCAAGGGGCGCATCACGTTCCGCCACATCGAAGGACGCGGCCCTGTCGTACCGCAGCAAAAACGCAGATATTGATCGGGTACTACCAGTTTTGCGCCACCGGGTTCCTGCAGCTCACCTGAAATAGCTGGCGATCTTCCAATCGGATGGCCGTCATCGGCCCTCCCCACAGGCAGCCGGTATCCAGGGCGATGACGTTGGGCGTGACCCTCAACCCCAGCGCCGACCAGTGGCCGAAAATCACGGTGGCATGGCGGCTCTTGCGGTCCGGCACTTCGAACCACGGCACGTAGCCTTCCGGAATCTTCTCCACTTCGCCCTTGAACCTGAATTCCATTTCGCCCTGCAGGGTGCATATGCGCAAACGGGTGAAAGCGTTGGTGATGACGCGCAGGCGTTTGTAGCCGTCCAGGTCGTCGTTCCAGTTGTGCGGCGCGTTACCGTACATGCGGGCAAAGAAGGTGGGATAGTCTTCGCCGCGCAATGCGTGCTCCACTTCATTTGCCAGTGCGGCCGCCTGTTTGACGCTCCATTGCGGCAGCAACCCGGCGTGCACCAGGACATAGTCCCCTTCCGTATACATCAGGCGCTGCCGGCGCAACCAGGCCAGCAGCTCATCCCGGTCGGGTGCGCCCAGCACTTCGTCCAGGGTATCGGTGCGATGAAGCTCCGCCGCGCCTTCGGCCACGGCCAGCAAATGCAGGTCGTGATTGCCGAGAACGCTGATGGCGCTGTCGCCCAGCGATCTGACAAGGCGCAGCACGCGCAACGAATCCGGTCCGCGATTCACCAGATCCCCAACCAGCCAGAGTTTGTCTTGTGCAGGGTCGAAACGTATCTGCTCCAGCAATTGCTGGAGTTCGGCGTAGCAGCCCTGGATGTCGCCTAATGCATAGATCGCCATTAATGAACCTCTGTTAAAATAAGCGCCGAGGTCAGTAGATTTTTATCTTACTTATATGCCCTTTTTGCATTATCACACCTTCTCCTCTGCATGTACTTCAGCGCTGCGAAATTTCGCGTATGCACCTGGCGGGGCACATCGTATTGGAGCGCCGATTTGCCAACCATAAGCCGGTCCGCGTCAGGTAAACTGGCCGTTGCTTACCTGATCGGCAAATCGCCTGCAGGCAAGCTCGACGGACAACAATAGAAATATATCCAGACATGTTTACAATTATCCGATGACCAGCACCCAACTCTACTTGCGTCTGATGACTTACGTCCGCCCCTATTGGCGCGTATTTGCCATCTCGATACTTGGCATGATGGTGTCTGCCGCGACCGAGCCATTGTTGCCAGCCCTGCTCAAACCTTTTCTTGACGGCACATTTGTACAAAAGGACGATCTGGTGATGCGTTGGGCGCCGATCCTGATCCTGGTGATCTTCTTCGTGCGCGGCATTGCTGGCTTCTTCGGCTCCTACGCGATTCACTGGATCGGAAACAAGCTGGTCATGGATCTGCGGGCGGAGATGTTCGGCAAACTGCTCGCCTTGCCCACCCGCTTTTACGATGACCACGCCACCGGAACGCTGATCTCCAAGCTGACCTTCGACGTCACTCAAGTCACCGCTGCCGCCACCAGCGTCGTTACGATCACCGTGCGCGATACCATCATCATCGTCGGCCTGCTCGGATGGCTGTTCTATCTGGACTGGAAGCTGACGTTGCTGTCGCTGGTGGTCGCCCCCCTCGTTGCCTGGGTGATCAGCACGATCAATCGCCGTTTGCGGTCGTCGAGTCGCGATTCGCAACGCGCGATGGGCAACATCACCCAGGTGATAGAGGAGAGCGTGACCGCGCACAAGGTAGTCAAGCTGTTCGGCGGCCAACGCTATGAATCGGAGCGCTTTGCCACAGAAATCAATAACGTGCGGCGGCACATAATGAAGCAGGCTGCCGCCGCGCTGGCAAACGTACCCATCGTGCAGATGATCGCGGCGATCGCACTGGCAATCATCGTTTATCTCGCCACCATGCAGGCCCGGAGCGATGTGACGACAGTCGGCGGCTTCCTTTCCTTTGTCGCTGCCATGCTGATGCTGACGGCTCCCCTGAAACGGCTCACCGGCGTGAGCGAATTTACCCAGCGCGGGCTTGCCGCCGCCGAGAGCATATTCGAGCTGCTCGACAGCCCGAGCGAAGTGGATGACGGAAAGACCGACATCGGCCGCGCAAGCGGTCATGTTGTTCTTGAACATCTTGATTTTTCCTACCATGCGGACGAACGCCTGGCGTTGCACGACATCTGCCTCGACA
>JAJXTT010000295.1 GCA_021783525.1 Pseudomonadota bacterium | reverse complement strand
CGCAGCAGCGCAAGCAGGACTGGTATGGAGCAACCTGGCCACCAACATTGGTGAGCAAACGCTGGTGGTTCAAGGTTGGCGGCTATAGCAGCGAGTTCTCGCCCGGCATGAGCAGCGATAACGATTTCTCGATGAAACTCTGGCACGCCGGATGCCGCATATTCCTCGGCGCAGGCGACTCGCTGGTCTATCACTTCCAGTGCAAATCGACCGGGAAGGTGAAGAAGAACGACGGCGGCAAGCAGTTCCTGCACAAGTGGGGAATGCGCCAATCGGTGTTCGACCGCTATTACCTGCGGCGTGGGCAACCCGCCGCAGGTCTGGTTCTGACGGAGCCCGAGGATACGCGCGAGTTGCGCTGGCAATTGCTGAGAAGCAGATTGAAACGGGCATTAGGATAGGCCATGCCAACATTGCCCCGTTCGCCTTGATCCTTCGACCATGCTCAGGGCTAAAGGCTCCGTCGAAAGGCGAATGGGCTTCGACATAACCAGCGACTTGCCCGCTTGCGGGCTTAGTCGAATGGCTAGTAGTTTCATCAGGCTCAGCCCGAACGGTGTTTATACTTCAAAGTGCCGGATCAATAGTCGCATGGCTATCATCACAAACGGAGACTTCAAGAGTTTGCCCTAACGTTTCAAGGCGCGCAGCGCTTCCAGCTTGCGGTACTTGAGGTAAGTCGTGCGCGCGTTCATGCGCGCGATGTTCCATCCCGCACTGCCATCCAGTAAGCCCAGCCGCACGATATAAGTCCTCGCGAACGCCCATCCCGCACTCAGCGTCGCCCTCAGCCGGCTGGCGCGCTTGCCGGCCTGGAACATCTGCTGCGCTGCGGCCGCGGAATAATGTTCGACCTTGCGCTCCACGTCGTTCACCGTGAGATAACTGTAGTGCAGCAGGGGATTCTTCAACTTGCCGGTGCCGCCCGTCAGCAGCACGCTTTCGTGTACCAGGCTGTCCGAAAATCTTCCAGCGCCACGCTTGAACAGACGCAACACATAGTCCGGATACCAGCCGGAATGCCGTATGAACGTGCCGCAGAACTGCGACAGGCGCGGACAATAGTAGCCGTCTGCCGACGCCTCGTGCATCGCCCGCTCCAGTTCTGCCCGTAATTCGGGAGTGACCCTTTCATCCGCATCGATGGAGAATATCCAGTCCTTGCCCGCATAGCCCAGCGCTCTGTTCTTTTGCGGCCCGAAGCCCGGCCAGTCCGGATGCACATATACCTTTGCGCCCATGTCGCGGGCGATGCCGGCAGTCTCATCGGTGCTGCCTGAATCGACCACGATGATCTCGTCCGCCCATGACACCGACTGTAAACAATCGCGTATGTTGGCGGCTTCGTTTTTGGTGATGAGAATGACGGACAGCGAGGGCATGCTCAATGCGCGTTCGGTGTCGGCATGTATTCCGGCACCCAGTGCTGCAGGCGTTCCCGCACCGCTTCGTCACTGTTTGCGGTATCGGTTTGCACCCAATCCAGCATCGCCTGCAGTTCGCTGGCGGCAACCCGGCGCGCCTGGGCGATACGCAACTTGGGATGCGGGGTGGGCAAGGTATGTTCGCTGTCTGCCAGTACCTCTTCATACAGTTTCTCGCCCGGGCGCAGGCCCGTGAACTCGATCCTGATGTCTTCTTCGCCCAGGCCCGAAAGACGGATCAGCTCCTTCGCCAGATCAACGATCTTCACCGGCTCGCCCATGTCGAGCACGAATATTTCGCCGCCTTTGCCCATATAGCCGGCCTGCATCACCAGTTGCGCCGCCTCGGGGATGGACATGAAGAAGCGGGTGATCTCCGGATGGGTCACCGTGATCGGTCCGCCCTTGGCGATCTGTTCGCGAAACTTGGGAATCACGCTGCCGTTGCTGCCGAGCACATTGCCGAAACGCACGATGACAAAACGCGTGCCTTCAGGGCGCTGCAACCCCTGACAGACGATCTCGGCCAGGCGCTTGGTGGTACCCATCACGTTGGTCGGGTTGACGGCCTTGTCAGTGGAGATCAGCACGAATTTTTCCACACCATGTCTCTGGGCACAGCTCGCAGTGCGCCAGGTGCCGAACACATTGTTGCGCACCGCTTGCCAGGCATTGTGGCGTTCCATCAACGGCACGTGCTTGTAGGCGGCAGCATGGAACACCACATTGGGCCTGTATTCCGCGAATACCTGTTCCAGCCGGACGTCGTCGCGCACATCGCCCGCCAGATAGGCGACATCGAGTTGCGGAAACGTCCTGTTCAGCTCCTGCTCCATGTTGTACAGGGCCAATTCGCCGGCTTCGTACAGCACCAGCGTCTTCGGTGCAAAACGTGCGATCTGGCGGCACAGCTCGGAACCAATGGAGCCACCGGCACCGGTGACCAGCACGACCTTATCGGTCAGTTGCTCATGCAATCCCGCGCCGTCCAGCTGCACCGGATCGCGCCCCAGCAGGTCATCCAGCTCTACCGCCCGCAATTGCGAAACGGATACGCGCCCGCTCAGCAGATCGTCGAATGCAGGCACCGTTAGCGCCTTGATGCCGTTGCTGTTTGCGAGGTCGATCGCATGCCTGCGTTGCTGGTGCGTGGATGATGGCATGGCGATGATGACTTGGGAAACGCCGAGGCGCTGAGCCCAATGCGGCAGGCTTTCCAGGTTGCCCAGCACCTTGATGCCGTTGAGGATGCGGCCTTGCTTATCCGCGTCATCGTCGAGAAAGCCGACCTGATGCCATTCGCGGCTCCTGGCCAGATCCTTGGACAGGCCTATGCCCGCCTCCCCGGCACCGAGCACCAGCACCGGCTCACCCCGCAGTTTGATGTCACCAAACATCCCCTGCTCTTTCCACAAGCGATAAAGCAGGCGGTCGCCGCCCATCACCAGAAGCAAGAGGATCGGATCAAGAATCAGCA
>JAJXTT010000294.1 GCA_021783525.1 Pseudomonadota bacterium | reverse complement strand
GATTCGGCAGCGGTGGCGGCAAGCCGGCCAAGAAGGCCGACGGTGATGCGCAACCGGCGGGCGAGGTCGTGTCCATCAGTGCGGCGGAGACTGCAGAGCTGCTCAGCTCCGCCAAGAGCGTGATCATCGTGCCGGGATACGGCATGGCAGTGGCGCAGGCACAGCACACGGTCTACGAGATCACGAAGTTGCTGCGCGAGAAAGGCGTCGATGTGCGTTTCGGCATTCACCCGGTCGCCGGTCGCATGCCCGGTCACATGAACGTATTGCTTGCCGAAGCCAAGGTGCCTTACGACATCGTGATGGAGATGGATGAACTTAACGCCGACTTCCCGGATACCGATGTCGCCATGGTGATCGGTGCCAACGACATCGTGAATCCCGCAGCACAGGAAGATCCGGGCAGCCCCATCGCCGGCATGCCGGTACTGGAAGTCTGGAAGGCCAAGACTTCCATCATGATGAAACGCAGCATGGCCACCGGCTATGCGGGCGTGGACAATCCGCTGTTCTACAAGGAAAACAACCGCATGCTGTTCGGCGACGCGAAGAAGATGCTGGAGGAAGTCTTCGTTGCGTTGAAAGGATGACCGGACGAAGTGGTGTTGCAGCGGTCCGTATTGATGAAACTGGGCCAGGACATGGCTCGTGAGTATGTATCTGACCAGCATGAAGAGTGATTGGATGCGAGGGAGCCTGCTTGCGCTGGCTTACTTCGCAGCTTCGCAACTCGGCCTCAAATTCGCGCTGGTCGGTCATGCGGTTACGCTGTTCTGGCCTTCTTCGGGCATCGCCCTGGCGGCAATCCTGCTGTTCGGTTACCGCTTGCTCCCCGCCATATTTATCGGCGCCTTCTTTTCCAACCTGACCACCGGCCTGACGCTGGGTGCGGTTGCTGGCATGGCGACCGGTGCGACCTTGGAAGCCTGGCTGGGCGCGTACCTACTGGGCCGGCTCGCAAATTTCCATCCCCGTCTTTCCGAGGTGCGCGACATCTACCGGCTGGTGCTGTACGGCGGAGTGTTAAGCACTTTGTCGAGCGCGCTGATCGGGTCGATGATCCTGCTGGCGACGCATTCGATCCCGCCGGAAGGGTTCCTGTCGACCGCATTGTTCTGGTGGATGGGGGACGCGCTCGGCGTTGTCCTGTTCGCGCCGGCCGTACTGGCGTTTGCCCTGCACAAGCCCTTGCCCTGGACGCGTGCGCAGGTCAGCGAAGTGCTGCTGTTGCTGTTGACGCTGACGGCGCTGCTCCTGCTGGTATTCGAGTATTTTTCCGGCGTCGTCGATTTGATGCATTTCGGCATGTTTGTGCTGTTTCCCGTGATCGTGTGGGCGGGGATGAGTTTCAACCAGCGTTTCGTCTGCAGCATCCTGATCCTGATTTTCCTGGTGGCGGTGGAGACCACATTGCATGGTGCGGGGCCGTTTGCGGGCCGCGATTTGCCCGGGGTGACCGAGCTGTGGCTCTACATCGTATTCCTTACGCTGCTCGGCATCAGCGTTTCGGCGTTGAACTACCAGCGCGCCCATGCCATGAAGGCGCTTCAGGCCAACCAGGATGCGCTCAACCGCGCGCAGGCCATCGGCGGTGTCGGCAGCTGGCAACTCGATCTGCGCAAAAATCATATGGAATGGTCGAACGAGACCTCGCGGATTTTCGGAATGGGTGAGAGCGACAGGGTGGACTACGAGGCCTACCTGTCGCGCATACATCCGGATGACCGGGAAAAGGTCAAACAGGCATGGATACGGGCGCTGCACGGCGGCACGTACGATGTCGAACACCGCATTGTCGTCGACGGCAAGGTCAGGTGGGTGCGCGAGCAGGCGAACCTGGATTTTGACGCGGACACGAAAAGAGCGGTCTTTGCCATCGGTACGGCGCACGATATCACCGCGCACAAGGAAGAGGAATCGGCGCTGCGGCTGGCGGCGAGAGTGTTCGAGAGCAGCGGGGAAGCGATCCTGATCACGGATGCGAAGGTCAATGTCGTTGCGGTCAATCATGCTTTTGTGCAGATGAGCGGCTACCGCTCGGAAGAAGTGCTGGGCAGGAATCCGAGCATGCTGGCGTCCGGAAAGCATGACGCCGAGTTTTACCGCGCCATGTGGGCCGACATTGACAAACATGGCTACTGGCAGGGCGAGATATGGGACAAGCGCAAGAGCGGGCGTGTCTATCCCAAATGGATGTCGATCACGACGGTGCGCGACGAAAAGGGCGAGGTGGTGAACTATATTTCCATCGCGCGCGACACCACGGAAGAGACCGAGGCGGAAAAAAACATCCATTTCCTTGCCTACTACGACGTGCTGACAGGCTTGCCCAACCGCACGCTATTGCGTGACCGGTTGGGGCAGATGATTGCGGTCTCGCATCGGGACGGGCACCATTTCGCGCTGCTGTTCCTCGACCTGGACCGGTTCAAATACATCAACGACTCGATGGGGCACTCCGTCGGCGACCGGCTGCTTCAGTCGGTCGCCTCGCGTATCCAGGAGTGCGTGCGGGAAGGCGACACGGTGGCGCGCCTCGGCGGCGACGAATTCATCGTTCTGTTGCGCGAGGCCGGAGAAAAAGAGGCAGCCGTGGTGGCGCAGAAACTGTTGTTTGCGCTGGCCACTCCTTACGACCTGGACGGGCAGGTGATCGCCACACAGGCGAGCATCGGCATCAGCATCTATCCCGAACATGCGCAGGATGCAGATATCCTCATCAAGAACGCCGACATGGCGATGTATCGCGCCAAGGAAGAAGGGCGCAACAACTACCAGTTCTTTGCCGAGGAAATGAACTTCCGTGTCGACCTGCTGTTCTCGATGGAAAAGGACCTGAGACTGGCGCTGGAACGGGGAGAGTTCTTCCTGCAATATCAGCCGCAGGTCAATCTGGCGGACGGGAAATTGAGC
>JAJXTT010000293.1 GCA_021783525.1 Pseudomonadota bacterium | reverse complement strand
CGAAGCGCTTGTCCTCCTCGCGAATGTCGACCCGCGGCGCCCACTGGCTGGTCACCACGGTCGACTGATCGCCCTCTTCCTGGGCGAAAAACCGGCTGAACGCGTGCCGGAAATCCTCGGACATGCCACGGTCATTGTTCCAGATCGAATGACGGCTCGGATTCATGGTGCTGTCTCCTCGGCTCAGGTGCGGTGCCACCACCGCCTGCAACGAAAATAGGTGCGGCCGCGGACGATTCAAGGCGACAGCCGACCGGCAGGCGCTTTAGCATGGCCCGGTTGATCCCTGCCCCGAGTACGACCTGCCCATGACCATCCAGCCCGGCAGCACGATCCCCGACATGGCCATCGCGGTGGCCGGAGCGGGCGCGGAGCCGCGCCGCACCCGGGAGCTGTTCGCCGCGCAAAACGTGCTGCTGTTCGGCGTGCCCGGCGCGTTCACCCCCACCTGCTCGAACCGGCACCTGCCCGGCTACATCCGGCACCTCGCCGAGTTCCAGCACCGCGGTATCCGCGTGATGTGCCTGGCGGTCAACGACGCCTATGTGATGCAGGCCTGGGCGGCCTCCCAGCAGGTACCCGCCGAGCTGTTGATGCTGGCCGACGGCAACGCCAGCTTCACCCGCGCGCTCGGGCTGGAGCTGGACGGCACCGCCTTCGGCATGGGCCTGCGCTGCCGCCGTTTCGCGCTCTACGCGCAGGACGGCGTGGTGCGCCTGCTACGGGTCGAGGCACCGGGCGAGCTGCGGGTTTCCACGGCGGCGGCGATGCTGGAGGCGATCGGGGGCTGATGCGTCCTGCCGGCAACGCCGGAGCGACAGGGTGAGTGGAGCCGGGGTCCAAGTTGCTCAGATCGAACGGTGACACCACGCGTCGCAGGGCCTGACGGCGAGTTGGCGCCACGGTGAGGCGAGTTGCGTCATGCCACGCGCATGTTCAGCTCACGGATGACAACAGCCTGCATCACGTGGCCGACCCGGAGCGCCGGACCTCTGCCTAAAGTATCAAACAGCGATACCGATAAGACCCATGAGGGTGTGTCGGCCGCGGAAGGTACAGCAAGCTCATAGCGGGGAAGTTTCCGATCAGTCAGCCTTTAACCAGTTGAACCTGGCGCGTGATCCCGTTGACAGGATTCCCTATGCATGTTTCGTTATTGCCACTGAAGTCGCGGATCGAGTCTTTTGCCAGAAGGTTTGCCGATCAGCTTTCCGGGACTTTCTCCGTGGATGCCAGCGACAGTGTGCTGATCGGCGAATGCCATACGCCGTCGCTGCGCATTGGCAGCACCTTGCTCAACCTCAATTTTCAGATACCTGACGACTTCACCGCCCAAACCCGTGTCACTGCAACCGTATTCGTACGCTATGAAGATGACTTCATCCGGATCACCACGTCGGTC
Source organism: Pseudomonadota bacterium (assembly GCA_021783525.1). GTDB lineage: Bacteria > Pseudomonadota > Gammaproteobacteria > Burkholderiales > Gallionellaceae > Sideroxyarcus. The sequence goes on along the minus strand of JAJXTT010000293.1, from coordinate 1,517 downwards.
AAGATGAAAGATGGCGGGCGTGCGATTGGGACCTCGCTGGACCGTTCTCATCCTGCATATCGCTTGCTGCTGTTGAATCAGCCCTATACAGGGTACGCGACGATTTTCGGCACGCAGTTCATGACCCGTTATGACCCGATCATGGATGCCGAAGGGCGTGTAATCGGCGCGCGCTACGTGGGACTGGATGTGAGCGGCATGCGTAGCTTGCCCATGTCCGCGCGCATTGCACTGGTGATTGGCGCGCTGAATGCGGCGGTCGGCGCTGCTGCGTGGGCATCGTTACCTCCGTTCATGAACATCGTCAGGCTTGGCGAGTTGGGCGCACTTTCGTTCGTGTTGGTGCCGCTGGTCAGCTACCTTCTGGTGCAGAGAAACATCCAGCGCCCTGTCGTGCAGTGCAGGGAGGCTGCTGGCAAGATCGCCGGCGGCGACCTCAGCGCACAGGTGCCAGTGGAACGGCGCGATGATATCGGCCAGTTGCTGCAGGCGATGAACGGCATCGGCGTGGGGTTGGCCGACGTCGTCGTGCAGGTGCGTCAGGCCGGCGACAGCATCCACATCGCGTCCGGCCAAATCGCCGCTGGCACTTCGGACCTCTCCAGCCGCACGCAGGGGCAGGCGGCTTCCCTCGAGGAAACGGCCTCCGCGATGGAGCAGCTCACTGCGACCGTGAGGCAGAACGCCGAGCACGCGGCCGAAGCTGACCAGCTGGTGGCTTCAGCTGCGGTGCTGGCCAAGGAGGGGAGCGACATCGTTGAAAAATTGGTTTCGACGATGGGAAAAGTCAAAGCCAGTTCCCGGCATATCGAGGATATCGCCGGAATGATCGACATCATCGCTTTCCAGACCAACATACTCGCGCTCAATGCCGCCGTGGAGGCTGCTCGGGCAGGCGAACACGGGCGCGGCTTTGCGGTTGTGGCCACAGAAGTCAGAAGCCTGGCGCAACGTGCTGCCGTGGCGGCGAAGGAAATCAAGCAACTGATCTCGACCTCGGTCGATTCGGTAGAAGCTGGCTCGGTGCTGGCGGAAGCGGCGGGCCACGCGACCAGGAAGATTGCGCTCACGGTTCAAAAATCAGCGCTCCTGATGAGTCACATCTCTGCGGCGAGCTCGGAGCAGAGCAAAGGTATTGCAGAGATCAGTTCGGCAGTCGCGCAGATGGACGAGGCGACACAGAGCAATGCGGCACTGGTCGAGGAATCGGAGGCAGCTTCGCGGAGCCTGCTTGATCAAGTGGAGCGCATGCGCCGAAGCGTGTCGCTCTTCAAGACCGCTGACCAGATCGCATTCCAGCACGGCGCCAGATCGTCGGCGCAGCAAGTCAAACCGTCCGGCAAGATGGCACGGCAATTTGTCACCCAGGGCTGACTTTTCAACTTTGGGCATAGCCCCGTTCAACCAGCATGCGGGAGCACCGGATCACGCATGCCAAGCCGGTCCACAAGGTCAGTATTGGCAACATCTGGCCGACGATGGCGAGGTCCCGGCATGTGTCCCCGCTGACACATGCA
>JAJXTT010000292.1 GCA_021783525.1 Pseudomonadota bacterium | reverse complement strand
ACGGGCACAGCCCCAGGAATTTCACCAGCACCACGTTGTTCACCAGCACGGTGCTGAGCAGTAATAAAAGGTATTCGCGCATATCGATCTCCTGTGCTCCTTAGTGCAAGCGCCGTGCCAGCGCAGGTGCAAGAAACGGAGGCGCACAAAATCAGGCGTTTGGTGCCAGAATGCACCAGACAGGTGCAAAAACCTTTGTCGTTGTCGGGTCGTTGCCCGCACCGATGTAGCAAACACGACAACCCGCCTGCCGTTGACGACATTGAGCCGGAACGGAATATCAACGGCACAGATATTGCTGAACATGCCTCATACGTATCGATTGAGGACATCATGGCCAGACAACCCGCAGCCCACGAATCCGAACCGCAGGCATCCCCGGAGGATGGCGGCAGCAGCCTGCCGACGCATCTTTTCCGGCAGGCGGTGGAGCAAGCCGCGCTGGCGATCTCGATCACCGATGCGCGCGCCAACATCCTGTATGCGAACGCCGCATTCCAGCGCATCACGGGCTACGGACAGCAGGAGGTGATCGGGCACAACGAATCCATTTTGTCGTACCACATCACGCCCAAGCTGGTCTACGAGTCGTTGTGGGCGCAGATACAAAGGCAGCGTCCGTGGAACGGCTTGCTGGTGAACAAGCGCAAGGACGGCAACCGCTACCTGGCAGACGTCACCATCACCCCGGTGGTGGGGAAAGAAGGCCATACCACGCATTACCTCGGCATGCACCGCGACGTCACCGAAGTACACAGGCTGGAGAGGCAGGTGCAGAACCAGAAGACGTTGATCGAATCGGTGGTGGATGCGGCGCAGGTCGCCATCGTGTTGCTCGACGAACAGGAACGCGTGCTGCTGGACAACCAGGAATACAAGAAGCTGATCGGCGACCTCGGCAAGGAACCCGCGGTAAGACTGCTTGCCGCGCTGCGCGCGCAGATGGGTGAGGCATACACCAAGGCGTACGAGAAGCACCGCAACATCGCCGCGCGCGAAGTCTTCATCGAAACGCCCAACCGCCCGGCCCGCTGGTTCTCCTGCGCGACATCCTGGTTCGAGGAACACGACGTCGGCGCCGACGCTTTCTACGACCCGCAACGGCGCCACTACCTGCTGCTCACCATCCAGGACATCAGCGAACTCAAGCGCCAGCAGGAGGCGCTGCGCATCAACAGCCTGCGCGCGCTGTTGTCGGAGCAAGAACGCATACAGGGCTTGCGCGAAACGCTGGCAGGCGCGCTGTACCAGCTGGAAGGCCCGCTCAACATGCTGAGCGCCGCCGCCAACATGATGGGTCGGCGGCGCGAGGCCGGCAGCGACCTGCCCGCCTCCGGCGCGATCGAAGAAGCGATCCGGAAAAGCCGCGAAGTGCTGGAGACGCTGCGCGCCTGCATCCCGGATCAGGGCAAGGAAGCGATGCAGCCGGTCAACCTGAACGAAGTGCTGGCCGACGTGCTCAAACTCGCCACGACCAGCCTGCTTGGTTCGGGCATCGTGGTGGAATGGGCGCCCACGGCCGAATCGGCAGTGGTCAACGGACACCCTGCGCAACTGACCAACCTGTTCAAGCAACTCGTTGCGAATGCCGTCGAGGCGGTCAACGAGCAACGCGGCGGCCAGCGCGAGCTGCGTCTCTCCTGCAGATCCCGTCCGGATCATGTCGAAGTGTTCGTCGAAGACAGCGGGCCGGGCATCGCCGATGAGTTGCGCTTCAAAGTATTCCAGCCGTTCTTCACCACCAAGGGCGCATCAAAACAGCACCTTGGTCTCGGGCTGGCGATGGCGCAGGAAGTCGTGAGCCGTCACGGCGGCACCATCGACATCGACCCTGAATATGACGCCGGTTGCCGCGTGCGCGTGCAACTGCCTTTCGCGACGGGAATGAATCATGCCCAATGATCGCATCGAAAGAAGGGCCGGCCATGAAGTCGACCTGCTGCGCTCGGAACTGGACACGCTGTACCAGGTCAGCAAGGTCCTGTCGCGTTCGCTCAATCTCAAGGAAACGCTGGACGGCGTGCTGCATGCGCTGCACGAGGGTGTGGCGCTGGAACGCGGCATGGTCAGCCTCATAGACGCCGCCAGCGGCGAACTTCAGGTGTCGCTGGTGTATGGCGTATCGGATGCCGTCACAGAAGAGGTGAGTTATCTGCCCGGCGAAGGCGTGGTCGGCACCATCCTCAAGACCGGCAGCAGCATCGTGGTCGAATCGATCATGGATGAGCCGCGCTTCCTGAGCCGGCTCGGCATCTATGACCCGCGCGGCGCTTTTGTCGGCGTGCCCATCCGCGTCGGCCAGAAAGTGATCGGCGTACTGGCGGCGCAACCTGCCCCCAGCATCAACCGACAGCTTGGCGAATACCAGCACTTTCTGGAAATGGTCGGCAACCTGATCGGCCAGAGCGTGCGCCTGTCGCAGGAAGTGGCGCAGGAAAAGAAGGAGATTGTCGAAGAGCGCGATGTGCTGCGCCGCACCGTGCGCGGCCAGTATGGGTTCGACAACATCATCGGCCACACGCAGCCGATGCGCCGCATCTTCGAGCAGGTGCGGCTGGTGGCAAAATGGAACACCACGGTGCTGATACGCGGCGAAACCGGCACCGGCAAGGAGCTGATCGCAAACGCCATCCACTACAATTCGCCGCGCGCGCGCGGCAGCTTCGTCAAGCTCAACTGCGCCGCGCTGCCCGAGACACTATTGGAAAGCGAATTGTTCGGCCACGAGAAGGGCGCATTCACCGGCGCCGTGGCGCAGCGCAAGGGACGCTTCGAGCAGGCCGAAGGCGGGACCGTGTTCCTCGACGAGATCGGCGAAATCTCCGCCTCCTTCCAGGCCAAGCTGCTGCGCGTGCTGCAGGAAGGCGAACTGGAACGTGTCGGCGGAACACGCACCATCAAAGTCGACGTGCGCGTGGTCGCGGCCACCCACCGCGACCTGGAAGCGGAAGTG
>JAJXTT010000291.1 GCA_021783525.1 Pseudomonadota bacterium | reverse complement strand
GCCCCGGCTTCCTTGATCGCGATGGAAGGTTCGGCCATGTGCACCAGCTCGAAATCCAGGTCGTTTTCCACCGCCTGCATCAAGGCATCGGTCACGCCGACGGAGATGTTGAAGTTGCGCAGATCGCCCTGGTCCTTGGCGCTGATGAATTTCTCGATATCCGGGTGGTCGCAACGCAGCACGCCCATCTGTGCGCCGCGCCGCGCGCCGGCGGATTCCACGGTCTCGCAGGAACGGTCGAATACGCGCATGTAGGAAATGGGCCCGCTGGCACGCGAATTGGTGCCTTTGACATGTGCGCCTTCGGGGCGGATGGAAGAGAAGTCGTAGCCGACCCCGCCGCCGCGCCGCATGGTCTCGGCAGCTTGCTGCAAGGCGTCGTAGATGCCGGGCTTGCCGTCATTGGTGCCGGAAATGGCATCGCCCACCGGCTGCACGAAACAATTGATCAGCGTGGCTTGTATCTTCAGGCCGGCGGCGGAGTTGATGCGCCCGGCCGGAACGAAACCGTTTTCCTGTGCTTCAAAGAAAGCCTGTTCCCATTTTGCGCGTTGTTCGGGCTTTTCGGCTTGCGCCAAGCCGCGCGCTACACGGCGACGCACGTCCTGCACCGACTTCTCGTCGGCTTCCGCGTATTTTTCCAGCAGCACTTCGGTGCTGATCTCTTGTGTCATTGCTGTGTTCCCTTCGGAAGCCGGGTTCTCTTTCGGGTCTTTAGCCGGCTTGTGCGACGCTTTTCCGCTCATGGCAGCACCTTCGGCCCCGGCCTGAGCCGGTTTGTTCTTGTGTCGTTCTGGATCATGACTGGTCGTTGTACTGCTTTCTGGATCGTTGTGGGAAGAAATTGAGGGCGAAACGCTTTCGGTATCGAACATTATATTACTCCCTGTGATGGCGCTGCCCGCGGGGCAGGAAAGGCAAAACCACTATATCTAGTGGTCGGTCGGCTGATTTGCGACTAACTGTAGTGCCATGGGAGATTTTTTTCAAGTGGATTATTAACTGAAATATCGCTGCAATGGATTGACTTGAGCCTGGAGCATGGTTATTGCAGCGCGCATACCCATTTAACAAAGAGGGCCAAAAACCGATTTAGGCCATCCATATCAGATACTTCGCCTTTATCGACGTCCGGGTTCGGTTGGCGCAGCCTTGCCAATCTCTTCTCCGGCGAGTGCCGTACGGAACTCGTCGAGTTTACGGTGGAAATCCTCGCCGTCCCCGTAATCGAGGAAGCGTGCATAGCGGGAATGCGGTGCCGGAACCTTGCGTGCGTGCTTGATCGGGCAGAAATATTGTTCGGTGCGGGCGATGATCTCGCTTGTGTAGGCCATCATGCCGACCGCGTAGGAGCAATAGAGGCAATGAGACTTTTCGATGATGTTCAGGTATGCCAGATGCTGATGATCGAACACGATGTAGTCTGCACGTTTTACCTTGGGGACGCCGTAGACAGGGAAGCATGACAGTTGGTACAGGCTGACGCAGAGATCGAAGAGTACCAGCGGGATGGCTGCGCCGTAAATGACAGGCATGGTCAGGTAATTCTGCGGGCGGACGGTGAGGAACCACCGGAAAACGCCAAGTTTGACCCGCTGGTGCGCATCCCTGAGGGCCCGTTCGAAAACCACGCGCCTGCCGTCGACCTGATAGCGCAGTCTGCCTTTCTGTTCAGCGAGCGCCGCATTCAATTCATCTTCCAGCTTTGTGATCTGGTCGATGATCTGCTGTACCTTGCCGTTCATGACGTTCCTTTCAGTGCATAGCACATATTGCTCCATGGAACGTCGTGGCCTGTCCCGACGAGGCGGGGTGCCTGGTGCGTTATGGACGAGTGGATTTTCAGTTGGCGCAGTTCAAGCGCAATTTGTCGTTCTTGCCGGTGAGGCTGGAGAGGGCGGCGGAATAGACCGCATTGCCAGCGCCGCATTTCCATTCGGCGGAGAAATCCTTGCTGCAATTCGGCGCGGGGTCTTCCAGTACCGAGGTGTCGATGCTGAAATCGCAACTGGCGCGGCCGTCGCACGCCCTGGATAGCGGAGCGGTCGCATTGCCGGCCTTGGCGTTGCAGTTGCGGCCATACGTGCCGGAGAGGACCTTGATGGTGATCGTTTCGACAGCGGCGGGCGCGCTGGCGGGGGCAGCGACGACAGTCTGCGGTGGAAGGGCGGCGATCATGTTTGGCGGCAATTTGGCATATACGTCATGAGTTTCGCCGTATTGCATCATGATCCCGATGGCGATCAGGACAACGCCAAGGATGGCTGAACCAATGCGACCGATGCTGCCCGGTTCGATTTTGCCCTCGATCTTGCCCAGCACCGCGATCATCAGGAAGATGATGCCGGCCAGAACGAACATGCGCACCATGGGTACATCCACCAGCTTCAAGATCACGTCCTGCATGACTATCCTTTCTGCCCAGGTTGAGAATTTCCATGCACTTTAGCACGCCGAAACCCGGTTGAAATCCCGTGACCCCGGCAGTCTAGTGGTCCAGCAGATTGACCAGTCCGTCCAGCCCGACGAAGTTCAGCGAATAGCTGGCGTGTTCGCGCACGACAGGCTTGGCGTGGTAGGCAATGCTGACGCCCGCCTGTGCCATCATCTTCAAGTCGTTCGCGCCGTCGCCCATGGCGATGACCTGTTGCTGCTTCAATCCCAGCTCTTCGCGCACATGGTTCAGCCAGTCCGCCTTGCCTTGCGCATCCACGATCTTGCCGGACACCTTGCCGGTAAGCCTGCCATCCGCGATCTCAAGTTCGTTGGCATGGGCGAAATCGAGGCCGAGACGGGCCTTCAGGCGTTCGGTGAAGAACACGAACCCGCCGGATACCAGCAAGGTCTTGACGCCGTGCCGCTTCAGTCCCGCAAGCATGATCTCCGCACCGGGATTGAGCTTCAGCCGTTCGTCATACACACGCAGCAAGGCGCCTTCGTCCAGCCCTTTCAACAAGCCCACGCGGCGGCGCAGGCTCTCCGCAAAATCGAT
>JAJXTT010000290.1 GCA_021783525.1 Pseudomonadota bacterium | reverse complement strand
GCGTGGTCTTGCCAGCGATCACGCCGGCAAGGTGAGCTGCACCGCCGGCACCGGCGATGAAACATTGAGCACCCTGCGCGCTCATTTCCTTGATGTAGTCGAACAGCATGTCGGGAGATCGGTGCGCCGAGATGACACGCGCATCGAACGCCACGCCGAAATCCTGAAGCGCTTTTGCGGACTGCTGCATGATCTCCCAGTCGTTGCTGCTACCCATCACGATCGAAACGAGCGGAGCGGACATGAATCAGGCTCCCTTGTGGTAACCCACGACGCGTTCCACTTCTTTCTTCGAACCGAGAATCACCGGCACGCGCTGGTGCAAGCCGGTGGGCTTCAATTCCATGATGCGCTCGCGCCCGGTGGAGCTCATCCCGCCCGCCTGCTCGACGATGAATGACATCGGATTGGCTTCATACATCAGGCGCAGCTTGCCCGCCTTGGAAGGATCCTTGGTATCGAACGGATACATGAAGATGCCGCCGCGGGTCAGGATGCGGTGCACTTCGGCAACCATGGATGCCACCCAGCGCATGTTGAAATTCTTTTCGCGACCGCCGTCCTTGCCCTTCACGCACTCTTCGACGTAACGCTGCACGGGCTTCTCCCAGTAGCGCTGGTTGGACATGTTGATGGCGAACTCGGCAGTGTCTTCCGGGATGGTCATGTTCGGATGGGTCAGGAAAAAGTCGCCGACATCGCGATCCAGCGTGAAACCGTTCACCCCGTGGCCTGTGGTGATCACCATCATGGTGTTCGGTCCGTACAATGCATAGCCAGCGCAGACCTGCTTGGTACCGGGCTGCATGAAATCGGCCGCGGTCGGGTTGGTCACGCCTTCCGGGCAACGCAGGATGGAGAAGATGGTACCGACTGAGATATTCACGTCGATATTGGAGGAACCGTCCAGCGGGTCGAAGGTGATCAGGTACTTGCCCTTCGGATATTTCGCGGGGATCGGATAGATGTCGTCCATTTCTTCCGAAGCCATCGCGGCCAGGTGGCCGCCCCATTCGTTGGCCTTGATGAACACTTCGTTGGTGATGATGTCCAGTTTCTTCTGGGTCTCGCCTTGCACGTTTTCGCTGCCCGCGCTGCCCAGCACGCCGATCAACGCCCCCTTGTTCACGTCATGGGCGATCTGCTTGCAAGCGGACACGACGTCGCTCAACAAGCCGGTAAAATCGCCGCTTGCATTCGGGATGTGACGTTGTTCTTCGATGATGAACTGGATCAAACTCTTGCTCATTACTACTCTCCTCTGATTTAAATTTTCAACTAACGGATTTTACAGGTTTTGCGTTTTGCGCTCTACGGCTATTTGGTCAGGGATATGAACAGCTCTGGAAGTTTCTGCGGCAACTGTTCGACCCTGTCGACGATGGTGTATTGTTTGCCGAAGATATCGGCCACATATTCATCGGCCTTGGGATCGAGATTGATGCAGTAGCTGTAAATTCCCTGCTGGTCCAATTCCTTGACGGCCTGTCGGGTATCAGCGATCAGCAACTCGCCGTCCTTGCTGTCCACATCCGACGGTTGTCCGTCAGTGAGGATCAGCATCAGCTTCTTGTCCGCCTGCTGCTTCTCTAGGTAATGCGCGGCATGCCGCATCGCCGCGCCCATGCGCGTGGAATAGCTTGCCTCCATCGCCGCCAGGCGGCCCTTCACCTGGTCGTCCCATTTCTCGCTATAGCCCTTGATGTGCAGGAAGCGCACATCGTGCCGCGTATTGGAATGGAAGCCCGCAATGGCGAACGGGTCTCCCAGCTTTTCCACCGCCCAGCCCAGCAGCGACACCGCTTCCTGGCTCAATTCCAGGATCGTCTGGTCGCTGCCGGCCGCTTTCTCGTTCAGCGATTCCGACAGGTCGAGCAGCAGCATCACCGCGATGCTGCGCCCGTCGTTGCGGTGGCTCATGTTGATGCGCGGATCGGGCTGGGCTCCGCTTCTGTAATCGATGAGCGAGCGGATCGCGACATCCAGGTCCAGTTCGCTGCCTTCTTCCTGATAGCGGATGCGCACTTTGTCCTGCGGTTTCAGCAGGTCGAGCATCTTCTTCAGGCGCTTGGCCAGCCCCGCATGCTTTTCGAGCAGGCGATCAATGTCTGCCGCGTTGCCTTGCGGATGCAGTCCCTCGTACACGCTGACCCAGTCGGGGCGATAGCTCTGATTGTGATAGTCCCATTCGTGGTAGTGGCGCGGCGGCAGGCCTTTCAATTCTTCGCCCGGCTCAACCTTGCGCGGCTCGTCGAAGGCCTCTTCCTCGTCGCCTTCCTCGATGAATTTCCACATCTGGCGGTTATCGTCGCGGTAATCGATGACCGTGTCCTTGAAGTGTGTGCTGGCGAAGTTATCGCTGTTCAGGCGCGTCTTCGCGATGAAGGAAACCCCAAGGTCGGCCATCTCCTGGGTGGATGCCGTCCCGTTTTGCAGCAAGGCATGGAAACGCTGCACGAATTCGAGGATCGCGGCATTCCGGTAGGCATGTTGCGGATCAAGGATGGCGCGCGACAGCATCGCCAGACGGTGGCGCACGGTCGATTCCTTTTCCACATCGCACGCCTGCTCCTGCGGCACCGGGTGCAGGGCCTTGAAAAGGCGGCGCAAGCCCGGATATTCGCGCATCGCCAGGCATTCCACCCGGCTGTCTTCGAGGAATTCCGCCGCCATGCGCTGGAACGGGCTCAGGTTGTCCGCAATGATGGCGGTAGTCCAGCGCCGGTGTCCGGCGATGTGGGCGAGCGTGGCCCGATACCGATCGAGCCCGCTGACACCTTGCGCATCGTCGTACACATCGGGCAGGCGGATGCCCAGTTTGTCATAGTAGGGAACCGGTTTGCGCAGCTCGTCGTACATGCTGGAATAGGGAATCAGCATGTCGTCGTCCTGCCACAACCCGCGCAGGTACAGGCTCAGTTTGCGCTCGTTATCCACCAGCAGCGTGCCGTGCCGCTCGCGTTGCAGCACGGCGCGGCTGTCGGCCGATTGCAGGCTGA
>JAJXTT010000289.1 GCA_021783525.1 Pseudomonadota bacterium | reverse complement strand
GTGGCGATCCAAAACATCTGGTGATATACGAGAGCGCCCACCAGATAGGTGGTAAGGCCCGACATCTCGGAGGTCACGCCGGAGTATGTGGATGAGGTAAGCTTATGCCAATAGGAAATCATCAGGAATCCGGCCACTACCGCAAAACCAAGAGCCTGCGGCAAGAGTTCCCCTCCGGATATCAGGCCCATGGAATAGCCGATCAGTCCGATCAGCGGAAAAGTGCGCACCCCTCCAAACGAATAATGCCCTTCGCTGTCCTTACGTTCTTCGCGCTCCAGTCCGATTAGAAAAGAGAGAAACAGTACGAAAATCACCTGCACCCATTCGGGTGACATCCATTCCAAGTATTTCATATCGTGTCCAAAAAAATCAGGAGTGTGAATTCGCAATATATGCCATTTTAACAGTGGCTGTAATGAACCCGACGGAGGCATCCAGCGTCAGGGCGTGATCAGGTGATACAGCCCTTACGTAACAGGCGTTCCACCGGGTATCGTTGAGCGTCCGGTCGGGCAACTATTTCGCAGTAATACTGAATGGCAGTCGAATCAAAAGCCAAAATAACTGCCATAATTAGCCTCTTGTTTTGCTGGCCGAGACGAAAGTCGCCGCCCAATGTAATATACTGATTAGTATGTAATTATTGTAATCTTGTTTACGGATTTATTAACCCGATTCCGTGAAAACGGCATACCGGTTCAATTCCGGTCTCGGGTACCAGACTGATGTCAAGCAAACTTAACCCCACGCAACGCGAAGCGATCAAATATCTGGATGGCCCTCTCCTGGTGCTGGCCGGGGCCGGTAGCGGCAAGACACGTGTCATCACGCACAAGCTTGCCTACCTCATCGAGGATTGCGGCTATTCGCCGCGCAACGTCGCCGCCATCACATTCACCAACAAAGCCGCAAACGAAATGCGCGAGCGCGTCGGCAAGCTGCTGAACGGGCGCGATGCCAAGGGTATGACGATCAGCACTTTCCATGCGCTGGGCATGCAGATACTGCGCGAGGACGGGCCGCTGCTCGGCTACAAGAAACAGTTCTCCATTTTTGACAGTGCCGATACGGGAAAGATCATCAGCGAACTGATGGGCAGCCCGGACAAGCAGGAGATCCGCACTGCGCAAAGCGTGATATCGAACTGGAAAGCTGCCTTCCTGACGCCGCCGCAAGCGGAAAGCCAGGCCGAGAACGAAGAACAGCGGCGCATCGCCCTGCTCTACGCGCGCTACCAGGAAACGCTGCGCGCGTATCAGTCAGTGGACTTCGACGATCTCATCCGATTGCCGGTGGAACTGTTCAAGGCAAATGCAGAAGCTCACCATCGCTGGCAGCAGCGCTTCCGCTACCTGCTGGTCGACGAATACCAGGACACCAATGATTGCCAGTACCAGATGATGAAGCTGCTGGCTGGCGACCGCGCCGCCATCACCGCCGTGGGCGACGACGACCAGGCCATCTATGCCTGGCGCGGCGCCAGCACGGCCAATCTGAGCAATCTGCAGAATGACTATCCCACCCTGCGCGTCATCAAGCTGGAGCAGAACTACCGTTCTTCGCAGCGCATCCTGCAGAGCGCTAACCACCTCATCAAGAACAACACCAAACTGTTCGAGAAAAACCTGTGGAGCGAACACGGCCCCGGCGACCCGGTACGCGTGTTTGCGGCGAAAGACGAAGAAAACGAAGCTGAATCCGTCGTGCTGCGCCTGCTCGCGCACAAATTCGAGAACCGCACCCGTTTCGCCGATTACGCCATCCTCTACCGCAGCAACCACCTGTCCCGCGTCTTCGAAGAACAATTGCGTACCCACAAGGTGCCCTATACCGTGAGCGGCGGAACTTCATTCTTCGACCACGCCGAGATCAAGGACCTCACCGCCTACCTGCGCCTGATCGCGAATCCCGACGACGATCCCGCCTTCATCCGTGCGATCACAACGCCCAAGCGCGGCATCGGCAACAGCACGCTGGAAAAACTGGCTTCGCATGCCGGTACACGCAACATCAGCCTGTTCGAAGCGGCATTTGACGGCGCTATGATGCACCAATTGCAGCCTCGCCAGCACGAAGACCTGCTTACCTTCTGCAATTTCATCAACCGCATGCAGGCTCGCGCCGACAAAGAGCCCTGCAACGAAGTGTTGAACGACCTGCTCTCCGCCATCGACTACGAGGCGTGGCTGTTCGACAGTCACGAACCCCGCCAGGCCGAGACAAAGTGGAAGAACGTGCAGGACTTTGTCGGCTGGATCAATCGCAAATCCGAAACGGATGAAAAGACAATGATCGCCATGACGCAGACCATCGCGCTGCTCAACCTGCTCGAATCGCGCGACCAGGAAAACGATGCCGTCTCGCTTTCCACCCTGCATGCCGCCAAAGGGCTGGAGTTTGGCCATGTGTTCCTGGTCGGCGTGGAAGAAGGCATCCTGCCGCACGAGCGCAGCGAAGCACCGGAGCAGATCGAGGAAGAACGCCGTTTGATGTACGTCGGCATCACCCGCGCGCAGCGTTCACTGCAGATCAGCTACTGTACCCGGCGCAAACGCGGCAAAGAGTACTTCGGCTGCGATCCCAGCCGCTTTATCGCAGAACTGCCGCAGGCAGATATCGTTTATTCCGGTGTCGCGACAGTGGGCAACGCGCCTGCGGTCACCAAGGGTGAAGGAATGGACAAACTGGCACGGCTGAAGGCCATGTTGAAATGAACCATCGTTTGTCCTGAGCCACAGCCAGTGGCCGCACATCGTTCATTGAACCTAGTGCAAATGATGCAGATCCAGTTTGCGCAGTTTGGGCGCCAGATAAGCGGTCGTCGAAACGACAACCAGCGTCATGGTTCCACCAAAGATGACCGATGGAACCAGGCCCATCAGCCGTGCGGCCAGGCCCGACTCGAACGCGCCCAGCTCGTTGGACGATCCGATGAATATCCCGTTGATGGAAGCGACACGGCCACGCATCGTGTCCGGTGTCGCCAACTGCATGATAGTGGTACGCATGACCACCGACACGC
>JAJXTT010000288.1 GCA_021783525.1 Pseudomonadota bacterium | reverse complement strand
GGGACATCGTTCTCGCCGTCGGCAATCCGTTTGGCGTGGGCCAGACCGTCACGATGGGTATTGTCAGCGCGCTGAAGCGCAACCACCTCGGACTCAGCACCTTCGAGAACTTCATCCAGACCGATGCGGCCATCAACCCGGGCAATTCGGGCGGCGCGCTGGTGGACGTGGAAGGCAATCTGGTCGGCATCAACAGCGCGATCTATTCGCCCAACGGCGGCTCGCTCGGGATCGGTTTTGCCATCCCGGTGAGCACGGCCAAGAAGATCATGGAACAGATCATCCAGAACGGCGCTGTCACGCGCGGATGGATCGGCGTAGCGGTACAGGATCTCACACCCGAATTGCTGGAATCGTTCAAGCTCGGCGACGTGCAGGGCGTGCTGATCGCCGAAGTGGTGCGCGGCAGCCCGGCAGACAAGTCCGGCGTCAAACCGGGCGACATCCTGCTCAGCATCGCGGACAAACCGCTGACGGATTCCACCATCATGCTGGAAACCATCTCTTCGTTGCCGCCGGGAAAGGTCACCTCGCTCAAGTTGCTGCGCAACCAGGCGGAAGTGGAAGTTCAGGTCAGGGTCGGAAAACGGCCGAAGCCCAAGGCTCAGGAATAAACCGGAAGGGCGGGGATCAAGCCGGTTTCCCTCCCGTCCAGCCGGCCACCAGGATGCCCGCTTCGTAAAGCAGCCATAGCGGCATCGCCAGCATGAACTGGGAAACCACGTCGGGAGGAGTAAAGATCGCGCCGACGACAAACGCACCGACGATGACGTAAGGGCGAACTTCGCGCAATTTTGCCGTAGTCACCATGCCGGTCTTCACCAGCAGCACCACCGCGATGGGCACCTGAAATGCCAGCCCGAACGCCACGAACATGCTCAACACGAAGCTCAGGTATTTGTCGATGTCGGTCATGACGGCCACACCCTTGGGTGCGGCGGCGGTAATGAAGCCGAACACCACCGGGAACACCACAAAATAGGCAAAGGCCATGCCGCAGAAAAACAGCACCACGCTGGAAACCAGCAAAGGCAGTATCCACCGCTTTTCGTTCAGATACAGGCCGGGCGCCACAAAGCGCCATACCTGATAGAGAATGTACGGCAACGCGATCAGGAAAGCCGCCATCATCGCGACTTTGAGCGGCACGAAGAACGGCGTCGTGACGTCCGTCGCGATCATTTGCCCACCCTTGGGCAGTTTGGCCAGCAGCGGCCGCGCCAACAAGCTGTACAGATCGGCCGCCCACGGGAACAGGCAGATGAATACCAGCAACAGGGCGACGGCAGAATTGAGCAGCCGCGTGCGCAGCTCGATCAGGTGGGTAATTAGACTTTCGCTGGTGCTCACGATAAAGGGAAGATATTAGTCAATCGGAAATTGCCTCTGCTCGGGAGTGGGCGGCTCTTTCGGGGTGTTGCTGACTGCCGCCGGGATGCTGCGCGGCGTGGGTTGTTCGGCTGATGCCGCTTCCTGCTCGAGCGATTTCAGATGATTATCCACCGCCTGGCCAGCCTGGCTCGCAGCCTGCATTGCCGCCGCCGCTTCCTGTTCGACTTTCTGCTTGAGTTGCTTCAGTTCGTCCATTTGCATATCGCGCTCGATATCGGCGCGCACGCCGTTGATATAGCGTTGCGCCCTGCCCCACAGCAATCCCATGGTGCGGGCCACTTTAGGCAGGCGCTCTGGGCCGATGACGATCAGTGCCACCACCATGATCACCACCAGTTCGGAAAAACCGATATCGAACATAAGGGACTTTCAGACTCAAACCTTGGTTTGGGTCTTCTCTTTCGCTTGGCCTTCGATGGTCTTGTCGTCATGCGTGACCTGCTTGTGCGCTTCCTCTTCGCCTTTCATGCCATCCTTGAAGCCTTTCACCGCGCCACCCAGGTCTTCCCCGATATTGCGCAGCTTCTTGGTGCCGAATATCAGCACCACGACCAACAACACGATCAACCAATGCCAGATGCTCATCGAGCCCATTTCTCTCTCCTTGTTTAATCTCGTTTAACCATGGGCGGGATATTGCCGCCGCCGATGACATGGATGTGCAGGTGAAACACCTCCTGCCCACCGCCCTTGCCGCTGTTGATGACGGTGCGGAAACCGTTTTTCAAACCCTGTTCCTGTGCCAGCTTCGGTGCCAGCAGCAACATCCTTCCCAGCAGCGCCGCATGGATTTCTTCGGCATCCAGCAGCGATACGAGATGCAGCTTGGGAACCAGCATGAAGTGTACCGGTGCGACCGGGTTGATGTCGTGGAAGGCGAATACCTCGTCATCCTCATACACTTTCCGGCTCGGTATCTGGCCGCTCACGATCTTGCAGAAGATACAGTTGTCGCTCATTTCCGGCTCGCCTTTTCTTCGATTCCAGACACGCCTTCGCGCCGCGCCAGCTCTTTCAGCACATCGTCCGCGCTCAGCCCTTTTTGTGCCAGCAACACCATGCAGTGGAACCATAGATCGGCAACTTCGTATACTAAATGTTGCCCGTCTGACTCTTTGCTTGCCAGCAAGACCTCGCCCGCCTCCTCGATCACTTTCTTCAGTATGGCGTCTTCGCCCTTGCCGAACAGCTTGGCGACATAAGATGAATCGGCTGCAGCCTGTTTGCGCGCCTCTATCGTCCCGGTCAGTCGTTGCAGGATATCGTTGCTCATTTCTTATAGATCTCGTCGGGCGACTTCAGTACCGCATCCGTCTCTACCCAGCGACCTTGTTCCAGTTTGCTGTAGAAGCAACTCTCGCGCCCGGTATGGCATGCGATGCCTCCCTTTTGTTCCACTTTCAACAGAATCACGTCGCTATCGCAATCCAGACGTATCTCTTTGACCATCTGGATGTGGCCGGATTCCTCGCCCTTGTGCCATAGCTTCTTGCGCGAACGCGACCAGTATATCGCTTCGCCAGTCTCTGCCGTGCGCTTGAGCGCGTCCCGGTCCATCCATGCCACCATCAGCACGCGCCCGGTCGCCGCATCCTGCGCGATGGCCGGAACCAGACCGTCTTCAGACCAGTTAACCTTATTCAA
>JAJXTT010000287.1 GCA_021783525.1 Pseudomonadota bacterium | reverse complement strand
CGTAATCTGTTTGCGGCATGGTAAAGCTGTCGCGCACGACCTTGACCTTGGCGTCCGCCTTCTTTTTCTGCTTTTTTTCCGGCTTGGCTGCGTCCTTTGCCGGAACAGGCTTGCGTACAACAGGGGATTTTCTGACGGCGGGTTTGCGGGGCGCAGTATTGCTCATGCTCATGTCGGACTCCTTGGTTTGAGTGTAGCTCGAACAGTATATACGGTATATTCTGGCGGCCGATAGTGTAATAAACGGGGAAATCGATGGAGCTCATACTTTGGCGACATGCCGAAGCAGTCGAGGGGCAACCTGACCTTGGCCGCGCGCTCACTGAAAAAGGCAGGCGGCAAGCGGAACACATGGCGAACTTCCTTTCGGGACGCTTGCCGCAGGATACGCGCATCCTGGTCAGTCCCGCGTTGCGCGCGCAACAAACTGCCGGTGCACTCACCTCCCATTTCATCACTGCCCCCAACATCGGTGTGCATGCCACCCCGCAGACGGCCATCGCCGCCGCCGGCTGGCCGATGGCCGGCGGCGCAGTCCTGCTGGTCGGACACCAACCGTGGATGGGCGAACTGGCCTCGCTGCTGATGACCGGACACGCGGATTTCTGGAGTATCAAAAAGGGCGCCGTCTGGTGGTTCAGCCGACGCGAGCGCGAGGGTGATTTCCAGACCGTGCTGCGTCTCGTCGTCGCGCCGGATCAACTGTAATCGGGCAAGAGGGCTTCATGTTTGAATCTGCCGAACTCGGACACAGGATAGACAAGGCAACCTACGACAAGGAAGTGCCGCCTCTGCGCGAGGCACTGCTGGATGCCCAATTCGATCTGGCGGAAAAGGCCGGATTCCCGGTCATCATCCTGGTGGGCGGCGTCGACGGCGCGGGGCGCGCGGAAACCGTGAACCTGCTCAACGAATGGATGGATCCGCGTTTCATCCAGACCCACGGCATGGGCGATCCCTCCGACGAGGAAATGGAACGCCCCATGATGTGGCGCTTCTGGCGCGCACTTCCGCCCAAGGGCAAGATCGGCTTGTTCCTGGGATCCTGGTACACCTGGCCCATCCTGAATCGCGTGATGGGTTTGACCAAGCCCGCCGAGCTGGATCAGAGCCTGGAGCGCGCGAAAAGACTGGAGAAGATGTTGACGGACGAGGGCGCGCTCATCATCAAGTTCTGGCTGCACCTGTCCAAAGAGATGCAGGAAAAGCGCCTCAAGCTGCTGGAAAGCAATCCCAAGACCCGTTGGCGCGTGAACAAGCGCGATTGGGAACATTACAAACGCTACGACAAATTCCTGACCGTCAACGAAAGTGTCATCCGCCATACCAGCACGGCGGAAGCCCCGTGGATCATCATCGAGGGATCGGATGCACGCTATCGCAGCCTGACCGTGGGCAGGGTCATACTCGAGGCCATGCGCAAACGCCTGGCGGAGCCGGACAAGAAGAGGGAGTCCAATGCCCGCGCAGCGCCGCTGCTGCCCTCGATCGACAAGCTGAACATCCTGCAGACGCTCGACCTTTCGCAAAAGCTGGAAAAGCGGAAATTTGACAAGGAGCTGGAGAAATACCAGGGCAAGCTGGCCCAGCTGACTCTCGATCCCCGATTCAGGGACATCACCGTGGTGGCAGTCTTCGAGGGCAACGATGCGGCGGGAAAAGGCGGTGCCATCCGGCGCATCACCAGCGCGGTCGATGCGCGCCAGTATCAGGTTGTCCCGATCGCCGCACCGACCGAAGAGGAACGCGCCCAGCCCTATCTGTGGCGATTCTGGCGGCACATACCGCGCAAAGGCAGAATCGCGATCTTTGACCGTTCATGGTACGGGCGTGTGCTGGTTGAACGAGTCGAAAGATATTGCTCCGAATTCGACTGGATGCGCGCCTACCACGAGATCAACGATTTCGAGGCACAGCTTGTGCGCCACAGGACTGTCGTCGTCAAATTCTGGCTGGCCATCAGCAAGGAAGAACAACTGCGCCGCTTCAAGGAACGCGAGAAGATTGGCTTCAAGCGTTTCAAGATCACCGACGAGGACTGGCGCAACCGCGAAAAGTGGGACGCTTATGAGCAGGCCATCGGCGACATGGTGGACCGAACCAGCACCGAGGCCGCGCCCTGGACGCTGGTCGAAGCCAACGACAAGAACTTCGCGCGCATCAAGGTACTGAAGACGCTGTGCCAGCGCATCGAGGCGGCCATGAAGAAGAAATAGTCCCCGCCGCAGTCAGTTGCAGTGCTCGCCTTTTTTCGGATCGAACAAACGCGAGAATTTTGTGGGGTGCCCCGTCAGCACTTTTACGCAATCGCCGATCTTGTAATGCTTGTAGCTCATCACCTCGATGCGCTCGCCCGTGCCCAGTGGCTGCACCGTGTATCGAATCGCGCCATACGCGACCTGCGGCGGCTCGTCGCGGCTGGCGCCGCCGCCCAAACCGGTGCCCGCGCCCACCATCAGCCCGCCGAATCCGCTGCCGCCTGTGCCTACGCCGATGCCAAAGCCGATGCCTACGCTGCTGTCACTCGAACGCGGCACTGTCTTTGCCGCCTCCTTGCGTTCTGCGTCGGTGAATTCACGGACGTCCACCACCGTTGCCAGTTTCACATAGCGCGCATCGTCTTCCAGCCCGGGCGTGCTCTGGCAGGCCATCAGCAGCAGCATCACTCCGATGATCAGGGACTTCCTTGTCATTTCTGCATTCTCCCAAGCCGTTTTGGGATCAGGGCGCATGAATTCGCCGCCCGATGAGTTTCCAGACATCTGCGGCAAGTTCATACGACCCGCGGGCGTCAGACCTGCTGCACCAGCACATAAGGTCTGACCACCACCGCCCAGACCTCGGCATCCGCCTCATACCAGGCCAATGCCTGCGCATCGGAAACGCGGGCGACCTGCCCGGATTCCAGCCATTGCGCGACTTGCGCCTTGTTGTCTTCCGAGATCTGGAACGCGACCTCGACCAGATCCAGGCCGGCATCTACCGAGAAGGCCGCGCCGCTTGCAAAGAAGCGCTGCAATTCCTTCCAGGCGAAGATCGGA
>JAJXTT010000286.1 GCA_021783525.1 Pseudomonadota bacterium | reverse complement strand
GAGCCGACGAAGAACACGGCGGTCATGGCCAGCGTCTTCAGGCGGTTACCCAGACACCATTGCGCCCATTTTAGATAGATCTCGAGCCACTTCGGCGTCGCATGCAGCGCGCGCGGACGCAGGAAATAAGCCGACATCATCGGCGTCAGCAAGCGTGCCACCACCAGCGAGAACAGCACCGCCACGGCCGCCGTCCAGCCGAACTGCACGAAGAACTTGCCGGGTATCCCGCTCATGAAGGCCGTCGGCAGGAACACCGCGACCAGCGTGAAGGTCGTCGCGATCACCGCCATGCCGATCTCGTCGGCCGCCTCCATCGCCGCCTGGTAGGGCGACTTGCCCATCTCCAGGTGGCGCATGATGTTCTCGATCTCGACGATGGCATCGTCCACCAGCACCCCGACCACCAGCGACAATGCCAGCAACGTCACCAGGTTGATGGTGAAACCGAAAACGTACATCAGCGCGAAGGTGGGAATGACCGCCAGCGGCAGGGCCGTCGCGGCCACGATGGTGGCGCGCGTGTTGCGCAGGAAGAAGACCACCACGATCACCGCCAGCAGCGCACCCTCGAAGATCATCTCCATCGAGCCCTTGTAGGTTTCGTACACCTGGTCGACCGTGTTGAAGACGCGCTCCACGGTGACCTGCGGGTGCGTCTGCTTCAGGGTTGCGAGCGCCCTGGCCACACCGTTCCCCACTTCGACATCGCTGGCACCCAGCGAACGGACGATCTCGAAGCCGACCACTTCCCTGCCGTCATGCAGCGCGGCGGAACGGCGTTCGGCGATGGAGTCGCTGACGTCGGCAATCTGGTCCAGCCGTATGCGGCGGCCGTCGCGGATGCTGATCTCCATCTGCGCCAGCTGCGCGGCAGTCTGCACCGTCGCCACGGTGCGCACGGATTGTTCCATGCCGCCCAGATCGGTGCGCCCGCCCGGCGCTTCCTGCTGTATCTTGCTCAGCTGGGTGGACACTTCCGTGGCGGTGATGTTCAGCGCCAGCAGCCTGGCCGGATCGAGCTCGACGCGGATCTGGCGCGTCACACCGCCGACGCGATTCACCGCACCGACGCCTTTGACGCCCAGCAGCAATTTGGTGATGTTGTTGTCGACGAACCAGGACAACTCCTCCTCGGTCATTTCGGGATCGGCGATGGTATACGTCACGATCGGCTTGCTGCTCAGCTCGACCTTGGTGATGACCGGATCGAGCATCTCCTTCGGCAGGTCGCTGCGGATGCGCGTGACCGTCGAGCGCACGTCTTCCAGCGCCTCGCGCGTATCCCGCTCCAGCCTGAACTCGGCGGACACGATGGCTGTTCCGTCCGTGACATGGGTGTACAGGTGTTTCAGGCCCTGGGCGCTGGCGAGCGCATTCTCGATCTTGCGCGCCACTTCAGCCTCCATCTGGTCCGGCGAGGCGCCCGGCATCGATGCCGTCACGGTGACCGTCGGCAGGTCGATATCGGGGAACAGCTGGATCTTCATGGCCTTGAACGCCATCACGCCCAGGAAGGTGAGCATGATGAAGCCAAGCACCGCCGGAATGGGGTTGCGTATCGACCAGGCTGAAACGTTCATGCCTGGCCTTTCACCACTTGAACGACATCACCTTCGGTCAGGAAAGCGCCGCCGCTTTCGACGACAGGCTCGTCCGGCTTGAGTCCCTGTTTGATCTCGATGCGGTCGCCGTTGCGCTGCCCTACTTTCACTTCGCGCTCGTGCACGTGGTTGTCTGCCCCCACCACCAGCACGAATGTCATGCTGCCGCGCTGCAGGACGGCCGATTGCGGCAGCGACAGCAATGTCCGCTTGCCGTTGCTGATGTCGAA
This sequence comes from Pseudomonadota bacterium, assembly GCA_021783525.1. Lineage (GTDB taxonomy): Bacteria > Pseudomonadota > Gammaproteobacteria > Burkholderiales > Gallionellaceae > Sideroxyarcus. The sequence continues at coordinate 1,210 of JAJXTT010000286.1, read as the reverse complement.
TGTGCCGTGCGCAAAAAGTCCGGCGACGATCCCGGTGCTGTCGGGCAAGGTGACCAGCGCGTAACCGTAGCGGGTCTGCAAATTCACCGCGGGCGAGATCGCGCGGACCGTGCCCTTGATGACGCGGCCTTCGCCCACCGCGACCTCCGCCGCCATGCCCTTGCGCAACAGCATCAACTCTTCCGCGGTCAGCTCGGCGCGCCACTCCAGCCGGCCGTTGCGTATCAGCCGGAACAGTTCGGCCCCGGGCTGGGACATGGAACCGGAATTGGCGCTGGCGGCCGATATGACGCCGTCATAGGGCGCGACGATGCGCCCCTGTGCGGAGTGGGTCGCCGCCGGGTCGTCGCTGAGCCGCGCAAAGTTGTCCAATGTCACCAGCACATCGCCCTGCTTCACATGGTCGCCGATGCTGACTTTCACCTCCGCAAGACGCACACCCTGCACCTGGGCGCTGATGATGGCTTCCTGCCACGGCAGGATGCTGCCGTTGGCCGACAGCGTGCGTCCCCATTTGTCCTGGTGCAGGACGGTCGTGCGCACCGTCAAAGCCGGACGGCTTTCGGCAGGCGCAGCCGGCTCGGCCCTGGCGGTACCGGAGCCCGTCACCCACGCGCCGCCGACCGCCAGCACCGCCAGCGAAGCGATGCCGATGATCAGGGTTTTGCGATTGAAGTGCATGTTCATTCTGGTTCTTCCTTTCAAAACGATTCCGGTTCCGGGCAGGTTCGGCCATGCCGTTCTACGTGTTCGTATCTTTTTCGATTGCGCGGCGTTTACGCTCCGCCTCGATCAGCGCGACGGCATATCCGACCAGTCTTTCCGTCATCGTCTCCCGCGCCTTCTGCCCGCTGACCAGGGTCGGCGCGAAATAGTCGAGCGCCATGCGGTTGTGGAAATAGAAGGTCGCCAGGCCGATGACCGCGAAAGTAAGCCTGTCCACATCCGCATCGGATCTCTGCAGCCCGAACTCGCGGCACAGCAAGGCTTGCATCTTTTCGTGATTCGGGCGGAACGCCTGCACCATGGCGTCCCCCAGCACGCCGCTGGGCTCGGCGTTTTCGCGCGCATGCAGCCGCATGAAGAGCTGTTGCATCGGGTCTTCCTCCACTGTCGGCGGAAACAGCCAGCCGTAGAAGGACCGCAACGCTTCCTCCAGCGGGACTTGCGCGATATCCAGCGTGGCGAACGTATTGCATTCGTTCAGGAA
>JAJXTT010000285.1 GCA_021783525.1 Pseudomonadota bacterium | reverse complement strand
GTAATCAACAGCACCAGCGGGATGGACAGCGCCACTACCATTCCCGTGCGCATCCCCAGGCTCAGGAACGACACCGCCAGCACAATCGCAACGGCTTCGGTCAGCGAACTCTCGAACAGCCGGATCGATCCTTTCACCACTTCCGGCTGGTCGGACACCACATGCACGTCGACGCCCACCGGCAATTGTGCGGCGATGCGCTTCATCTCGCGGCCAAGATTTTCTCCCAGTTGTATCACGTCGCCGCCCTTGTCCATCACCACGCCGATGCCGATGGCGGGCTGCCCGCCGACCCTCATCTGCGGGCTGGGCGGGTCGGCGAAGCCGCGGCTCACCTTGCCGATATCCCCCAGACGGAAATGCTGGTTGTTCACCTGCAGTTCGATGTTGCGCACCCGCTCCACGCTGTCGTAAGCGCCAGTCACACGCATATGGATGCGGTCGCTGGCGGTCTCGATGAACCCGGCCGCATTGACCGTATTCTGCTTCTGCAAGGCATCCACGACCTGCTGCGGCGTGATGCCCAGCGTCACCGCCCGGTTCGGCAGGACATCGATGAATATCTTCTCTTCCTGCACGCCGATCAGTTCGACACGCTTGACATCCCTGACGCGGCGCAACTCCAGTGCGACGCGTTCCGCATAGCGGCGCAGCGCGGCAAGATCGTAACCGTCGCCGGTCAGCGCGAAGATATTGACTTGCACGTCGCCGAACTCGTCGTTGGGAAAAGGCCCGCGCACCCCGTTCGGGAGGGTGTGGCGGATGTCATCCAGTTTCTTGCGTACCTGACGCCAGGATTCCGGCACTTCCTCTTTCGGGGTGTAACCCTTGAGATTGACAAAGATCAGCGATTCGCCCGGCTTGGACGCGGAGCGCAACACGTCCACCCAAGGCGTCTCCTGCAGTTTCTTTTCGATGCGTTCGGTCAGTTCATGCTCGACCTCCTGCGCCGTCGCTCCCGGCCACAAGGTGCGCACCACCATCACCTTGAAGGTGAAGGCAGGATCCTCCGCCCGCCCCAGGTCCAGGAAGGACAGGATGCCTGCCACGGACAGCACAGTCATGAGATACACCACCATCTGCTGGTGCTTCAGAGCCCATTCGGAAAGATTGGGCATCTTCATCACGGCCTGCCGCTGTCGATGATCTGGATCTTCTCGCCCGCCGACAGCTTGTGCACGCCGGCGCTGACGATCCGATCGCCCGGAACGACACCGCTGGAGATCAGCGCACCCTCGTCCAGGTACGCAGACACCACCACCGGATGCAGCGACACGCTATGGTCGGCAGCCACAATCCATACCGCGGCCTGGTCGCCCTGCTGGAAGATTGCGGTCAGTGGAACCACATACCCTCCTCCACCTTCTTTCGATGCCTCGTTTCCCGATATGTGCAGCCTGACGCGCGCCGTCATGCCGAGCGGGACTTTGGCATTGCCCGCATCGATAGACACGCGCACAGGGTAAGTGCGGCTGGCGGGATCGGCCGCAGGGGATATCTCGCGCACATGACCGTTCAGCGCCGTCGGCACACCGTTACTGCTGGTGGCCGTCAGTTCGATGTCTGCCGGCATGCCGACCTTGACCGAACCGAAACGCGACTCGGGAATTCCAAACGTCACTTCGCGCTCGCCCTGCTGCGCCACGCGCACCACCGGTTGGCCTGCGCTCACCACCTGGCCTACCTCGGCGAACGTGGCCGACACCACGCCATCGCGGTCGGACAACAGACTGGTATAAGCCGCCTGGTTGCGCGCCAATCCGGCTTGCGCGGCCGCGGCCTCGAGCGCCGTCTCCTTTGCGTCCAGAGCAGATTGACTGACAAAGCCCTTGTCGCGCAATTCGCGATAACGTTTCAATTCCTCTTCAGCCAACCGATACTGCGCGGTTGCCGCATTCTCTTGCAACCCTGTGTCTGCCGCGTCCAGCCGGGCCAGAACCTGCCCTTTTTTGACAAGCCCCCCCGTATCCACCAGACGTTCCACGATTTTGCCGCCGATGCGGAAACCCAGCACCGCTTCATAGCGCGCATGCACTTCGCCACTGTAGACATTGCCGCTATCGATGGCCTCCGTCCCGACAGTTACGGTCGAAGCCGGCCGCTCCACGGCGGAAACCGGCGCGGTTGGCTCGCCGCACGCCGCCAACACCAGCGGCAGTGCCAGAACAAGTATCCTCTTCATTCGCTCATCTCCTTGGCCCGCAGGCCGTTCAGCAACAGGTCGACATGGGTACGCAAATAGGTTTCCGGATCTTCCATCCCGCCGCATGAGCACGGCGCCATCGAATGCTGCCAGATGGACAGCATGAGCATCGGCGCACTGATCACATCAATGGCAGATTCGATATTGACCGGGCGGAACTCGCGGTTTTCAATGCCGCGACGAAGGACATTGCCGAGCAGGTCGTGGACCCGCTGAATCACGTTCTCGTGGTAGTAGCGCGCCACTTCGGGAAAGTTGCCTGCCTCTGAAATCATCAGCTTGGGAACCCCGCCGAGCGGCGTGTTGCCGGTCAGGTCCCACCAGCGCCGCATCAGGTCCTGCAGCAGGCTGGCCGCATCGCCGCGATGCTGCGCCAGCATCTCTTCCCCCTCCTCCAGCACCGGCAGGATGCCCTGCCGGATCACCGCCTTGAACAGTTCTTCCTTGCTGGCGAAATACAGGTACAGCGTGCCTTTCGACACCCCGGCGCGCGCTGCGACTTCGTCCAGTCTGGTCGCCGCGAACCCGCGCTCGACAAACAGATCGAGCGCCGCCGCGAGCAGCTCGGCCGGTCGCGCTTCCTTGCGCCGCCGCCGCGCCGGCGCAGCGGGAACGAATGATTTGCTCATGATTTCCTTATTACTGACTGACTGGTCGGTAATTTATCGAGGAGAGTCCAGTATGTCAACAGCCTCGTTTTCCCAAGATGCTAGAATCCGCCTATGCTCAACGAACGCGCTCAAGTACTGCTCAAGACCCTGGTCGAACGTTATATCAGTGATGGCCAGCCGGTGGGTTCGCGTGCCCTGCAGCAGTTTTCCGGCCTGGAAGTCAGCCCCGCCACCATCC
>JAJXTT010000018.1 GCA_021783525.1 Pseudomonadota bacterium | reverse complement strand
CACTGGTTCAGCCGAGCTCGCCCCTGCCGCCGACTGCGATGCCTGCGTCCTCGCGATCAGCCCTGTCCCAGTGGGCAAATCAGGACATGGACCAGGCCTTGACGTCGCTGCCCGGCTGAGTGCTCCCAAACGGGTCCTACCACTCAATCTAATAGGTTAGATTCTCGACCATTGCGAACGGCTGGTTTGCGGCAGGCATCTTTAGTACCTGTCCGTCGCTTCTTGGCCGGAAGCAGTAAATCGAAGTCGGCAGTCAGCGCTCATCGTCCGAGCAGGCGGCCGACGGCAGGTCGTGCCCTGCATCGAACTCGTCCGCTTACGCTTCGGCTCTTCTAGCAATTTGCTCACTCGGTTGTTACTCCGCCCTTCACCCTTGGCAGCTCAGACTTTTCCTAGGGGTTGCGGGAACCTGCGGGAACCTGGCTGGCAGGTGAGTTTACGTGCCGCCACTGACTTGATACGACCGCGATTCAGACCTCGCGCGAATCCAATCCAGTGCCTCGTCAAGATCCAAGTTGGAGCTGGCATAGCTTTGCCGTAACAGGTGCGGTGAAAGCAGTCCGTCCCATTTTTGCCGGGCTAGATTGCTTGCTTTTGCGAGCAGTTCGTCAACAGGTGCGGCGGGCTCCGAACCAATGTCCCCCAGCAAGTCTTCGATCTCTTCGAGGCTACGGCCAGCGCGCTGGATCTCGACTCCCAACCGGCCAGTGAATGCTTGCACGCCGCGCGACATCAGAAGGCAAGCGATGGCCTCGTTGGCCGAGTCGCCCAACCAGGTCAACAGGATCGCTTGGCTTCCCTGATCCAGCAACAAACGATCAGCCAACGCCAGCGTGGCGAATGCGTCGCGGCCTTCCCCCAAGAAGCGTTGTGCCGTTGGGTCCAGGAAGGGCAGCGCGTCTTGTGCGACATATATATCGCGCATGCGCTGCCGCACCCGAGTATGTACACGACCGCCGCCTCCATTGAACAGAGGGGGAGCGCCACCCTTGGCGGGCGCGACATGGATCGTCTTGTGTTCTTCGTCGATGGCTTCAATGAGCCAAGTGCGCCCGCCAAACAGAATGCGCTGACCGGGCGTCATCATTTGCGAGACAGGTAGCGTTCCCAATGCCTTGCCACCGGAAACGATGCGGAACTCCTCGTCGCTGGAGAATGCCGCATAGAAGGAATAGTGATTGACGATCTTGTCGCCGATGCGGCCGTGAAGCAGAAGACCTGAGTGATCCTGCGTCAGGATTTCCTCTTGCCCCAGGGTGCGCAGCAGTTCGGCAAAGGCGTCTTTGGACACTCGTTCGAACGGACCGGGCGGGGCGCAAAGAAGACGGAACGCCTGAGCCGCCTGGAGGCCGCCATATTGCGCGATGGAAGACAGGAGCTGCTGCACGAGCGTGGAGTAGTGTGCTCCGTGGACAGCAGGCGGCTCGAACCAGTTTTCCAACAAAAGCGAGATGACGGCTGAGGCCTGCACCGTGTCCAGTCGAAGTCGTGTTTCCAGATCAGCCTTCTCGTCCAGGGCATCTTCGATGACATAGCCGCGCAGGATTGCGGGTTCGCCCTCACGTCGGCCGGAGCGACCCAGTCGTTGCCTGAGGCTTGCAACGGACGGTGGTGTGCCGATTTGAACCACGCTTTTGACCGCACCAATATCGATGCCCAGCTCCAACGTGCTTGTGCAAACAGCTGTTGCCGCGCGCTCACGCTGTTTTAGCGCAGCCTCGGTTTCGTAGCGGATTTCCTTCGACAGATTGCCATGATGTGGCCAGAACTCGTTGGGGACTTGGGCCTGCTCACACAGCCCATTCAAAAGATGCGTGTAGCGCTCAACCTCCCGGCGGCTGTTCGGGAAAATGAGATTGTTGGAGCCGCGCAAGGTCTTGAACATGTGCTGGGCGATTGCCAGCGGTGCACGCTCCGCTTCCGGATCGTTCTTGCTGCCCGTTCCGTCCGCGGCTGCGAGCTCTTCAAACCCTTTGACCAAAATGAGCAACTGGCCCCCAGTCGATGCCGCATCGACCATTGCCACGGGGTGGTCGGGTCGCAGGAACTGGGCCGCCAAGCCCATGTCGCCCAACGTGGCGGAGAGACCAATGCGAGGCACCGTGCGTCCCAGTGCGACTTCGATACGGTGCATCAGCGCCTGCAGTTGCTTCCCGCGTTCGGTGCCGATGAACGCGTGAAGCTCATCGATGACGAAGCAGGTCATGTGCTTGAACAGGGCGGCGATGCTGGTGCCACGGTTGCACAACGTGGCTTCCAACGACTCCGGCGTGATCAAGAGCACACCAGTCGGCTTTTGCACGAACTTCCGCTTGGAAGTCGAGGTGATATCCCCGTGCCACGGCCAGACCGGCACGTCCAAATTCTCACAGAGGCGATCCAGGCGTCCAAACTGGTCATTGATCAGCGCTTTCAGCGGGCTGATGTAGACGATCAAGCCCTCGTCTGGCCGGCCGAGCAGATGGGTCAAGGCAGGCAGGAAAGCGGCCTCAGTTTTCCCCGAGGCCGTGCTGGCTGCCACGATGACATCCTGGTTGCCTGGCAGGATCAGCGGAATGGCCTGTTCCTGCACGTCGCGCAGCGCACCCCAACCCTCGGCCCACAGGTAGCGCTGTATCCGAGGGTCCAGTTGCAGGAAAGCCTGGGACGCCGTCATCAGAGTTTGAAGGAAGCCAGCTCGTCTTCCGGATCCACGGCTACATCACTCTTGCCGCCTTCATCAGCTTCCACCCGGACCTCACTGATCAGGTTCTTCCAGTCGGTGCCGGGGTTCTGTTCCAGGATGGCCAAGAGGTTGATGAAGGACGTGATCGTGGTGCGCGGCGTGCGGAAGAAGCTGTCGCCGATGCGATTGGCGCAGTGCTCCATGAAGCTTGCGATCGCCAGGTCGGGGAGCAGATACCGTGTGGCGTCCCCGGCGGCATATACATGGCGGATCTTCCCCAGAAGCAGGTAGAAGTCTTCCACCGTCAGGCTCGAAAGGTTCAGCACGGGGCCCGAGAAGTCGACAAGCTCATTGGTCGCGAATGCGTTCTGGGCAAGGCGACTTTGAAGCGCCGAGTAGCTGTAAATCCCACGGCGCGTATCCATCAGGAACTCCGGCGTGCCGCCCAACACGAACCCGAGGCCCACAGCCGTACCCTGCAAGGAGTCATTGAGCATGCGCAGGATCTGCTCGTAGTTGGAGCTGCGCGCTTGCGAGTTGGCAAGCTTGTAGAGATTGACCATTTCATCCAGACACACGAACAGCCCCGCGTATCCGGCTAAGCGCACGAACCTGGCCATGAGTTTCAGCTGATCGTAGATCGATGCGTCATCGACAATCGTGCGAACACCCAGTGCCGCGCGCGCGTCGGTCCGAGTCGCAAACTCACCGCGCAACCAGCGGACGGCATCGGATTTCAGCTGCTCGTTTCCCTCCTCGACGCCGCGGCAATAGGCCGCGATGACATCGGCAAAGTCATAACCGTTGACGAGCTCGGTCAACTGTTCCAGCTTCGACCGGATGACCTGCTCGGTGGACAGGCTTTGCGCTTTGGCTTCGGATTTGGCCGTGGCGATGAACTTCTCGACGACGCCGGACAAGGCGCCACCCTCGGGTTTGGTTCGCGTACCCAAGTTGCGCATGAGCTCGGCGTACAGCGACCGTGCCTGCCCGCCGGACGCATGCAGGCGTCGATCGGGGTTGAGGTCGGCGTTGGCCACGACGAGCTTGCGCTCCATGGCAATGGCGCGAATCAAATTGAGGAAGAAGGTTTTGCCCGCACCATATTCGCCGATGACGAAGCGGAACGATGAGTCACCGTCGGCAACGCGGTCGATATCTGCGACTAACGCTTCGATCTCCCGACCTCGGGCGACCTGGATCAGGTGTTGGCCCGCGCGGGGCACGACGCCGGCACGCAGGGATTGGATAACGGCGTCGCGATCCTTGGGGCGAATGGCAGCATTCATGCTTCGATCTTCTCAAGTAGTTTGGTATTCATTGAGATCAGGTCCTCGCCTTCGAACAGCGGCTCGTCGAACGCCTCGAAAGCCGCCTCGTTGATCTGTTCCATCGCGCCGTCGAGCATCAGGTCCAAGTCGGCGGCAGCGTCCTCCAGCTCGGCGCGCGTCCACTCAGGCCGCGACAGCAGCAAGCGCAGCAGAGCGGAATGATCCTCGTCCAGGCCAAGCGGCGAATCGGCTTCGTCTTCGAGCTCCGGTTCCGGAGCGGGTGCCGCAGGCGTGGGCGTACTGTCAGCTTCCTCGGCAAAAATCTTCGACAGCAGCGCCGAGACTCGCACCGTGTCTTCTTGCAACGCCGCGATACGCTCGGCATCCAGGCGGAAGCCCTGCTTCTCGGCCTGGACCGTGGACACAGGGCCGCCGCCGGAACCAGCCGCGTGGATGTCGCTGAAGACCCGCTTGGGTTCTACGCCGAGAGCCTTGTAGACCTTTTCCAGGAACTTCACTTCATCGGGCGAGATGACGCCGTCGGCCTGGGCCAGCGTCGCCATGAAGGCAGCGAGCATCTCGCGCGCCGCGGTGGGCAACGGCTCCAATTTCTTTTTCAGCGCCGCCAGGTTCATTGGCGAGGCGGTCAACCATTGAAGATGCGCATGCAGCCTTCGGCGCTCGGCGAGGGTGAGGTGCGCCCATCCTTCGATCTCAGCCCGCAGATGTGCGACCTCCCGGTCATGGAATTCCCCATCGGCCTGAGCCACGGCCGAGGCCAACTGCAGCGTCAATGCCGCCATTTGATACTCGGCACGCGACCCGACGTCCGAGTCCATAAGCGGTTGAGCGAACAAAACGATCGTGTCTTGCTCGCCCGGCGCCTTGGCGCCACCGAGGACATGCGGTTCCATTCCAATCTCGGCGCCTTCAAGCGCCCGCGCCAGACCCCGCACGCGATCGCGATTGACCACTTGGTTCGCACCACCCAATACGTCAATGAGTTCCTTCAGCGGCAACGACAGTCGGCCTTCGCGCATCTGTGCGGTCAATGACCGCAGCTTTGCTTGCGTGGTATCGGGCCAGAGGGTGGCGGGCAGCAGCAACAACCCTTCCAATGCTCCGGCTACCCCAGGGTCCTTTCCGACGAGGCGGCTGTAAGAACCAAGTTCGTCCGTGCACTGGCTCGCAATCTCCATCAGCTTCCTGATGGGTGCGGTCAAGGCCGTGACGTCGGGAACATCCCCGAACTCCATCGTGATATTGGCGCCACGCAGCCCCGCCGAGGCGGCTTGGTAGACGAACTTGAGCTTGGTGCGGTTTTTCGGAAGCACCAATCCAGGGCCGAGGGCTTCGTGATAGCGCTGGGTGAACAAACGCTCGAACTCGTTGGGGCAACGGATGGCTGCGGTGCGCAAGTAGCATTCCGGATTCAAGCGGATCCAGGCCAGCGCGAGATGCGCGGGAAGCGGAGCGCGATCGATGGCGGCCTGACCGAGAGCCATTCGGAGATACGGCGGCAGCTCATAGGTTCTCGGGAAATCCGGGACGGGCTGCTTGTAGAGCTGACTGGACCTTCCGTCCAGCTCGATCCAACTCAGAAGTTCACCGGCGTAGCGATTGAACGATCCCGATTTCTCACCATAGATTGCAAGTATTCGCCGGAGCTCGACGATGATAGCTGGCCAGTCATTTCGCGCTGCGGGATCGTCGCGCGAGTCCACGATCACGCGACGTTCGAGTCCGTAAAAGAATAGGAACACATATCCGATGTCACAGTCGGGATTCGAGCGACCTTCCGACAACCAGTTCAGGTAGGCGCGCCGTTCCTCCGGAGAAGCCTCGGTGTAGCTTGGCCAATAGCCCATCTGACGTAGGCGGTAGTTGCCCACACGCGCCACGGTGTGTTGGCCGCTGATCAGGCATGGCTCGGTTCCACCATTGAGCGCTTTCAGCCTCCCGCCGGCGTAGAGCATCCCGCCCGGCAATTTCACGCCGGCGACTTCGATGCTTTCACCAGGGGGCACCCAGCGCCCATCGCCGAAGCCGTCGGGCGCTTTCGGAATGACGTGCACTGGCGTGGGACTTTGGGGGGCGGCTGCCGAGGAGTAGAACTTGTCTGTCTTGGCGGATACGCCCGTGTGGCCAGAGGTTGTCCTCGCGGGGAGTGACGCCGCTGCGTGGCTGGGCGCCGTCGGCTGCGACGATGCCTGGCGCATCTTAGGTGGTAAGACGCCTTTGGGATGGACTGGGGCTGGCCGCGCGGCCCTATTGGCAGGTTGTTTAGACTGATTCGCAGCGATCCATTCGGCCAAGGTGGGTTCGCGTCGGTGGGCGTCGCGACTTGAGGAAGCCTTGGGAGCACTCGCCTTTTGGCTCAAATGCTTGATGGCCAAGTAAGCGACAAGGGCGACCCCACTGATCACCCCAAGCCCAATCCAGACCTCTTTGGGCACCATGGCGACTAGCACGAGTGCCCCGAAGGCCAGCCACACACCGATCCCGACCGAACGTTTCCCCATCAGAACTTACCCCGGTTGCTTCTAGGTCCTGCACATAGCCCCTACTGGAAGCATACGCTTGGGCGCGGCCACCGTGGTTTGCAGCCGTGATTCTCAACGTCCTGTAATGGGCGAAGTCAGCCGGTCGTGCGCGGTTAGACTTGTTGACTTCGCATCATGGAGTAGCCGAGCGGTGCCTACTCACCCGTCCGTTCCGAGCACCTAGGAACCGATAAGGTCACCTGCCTCCGGTAGAGCACTTACCACTCCGCTTTGAAAGGACTGATCGAAATGATTCAGAAAGGTCTCAATCAAGTGGCCGTGATAGTATGCATAGGCGATTGAGCTTATGTTCTTGTTATTGGGTTTGATGATGTTAAAGGTGAGTTGGCCGGCTTCAATTTTCGGAAGCAACCAAGCTTTTTTGTTCCACTCAGGAGCTTTGTGCGTGTAGTACTTTCCATCGTCGCTTTTTTCCCAGGTGGCAATTTTTCCCTTGAGTTCCTTTTGCTCGATTCGGGCATCGAATGCTTGGAGAAGTGATTTTGCGTTTTTAGTGGTGAAGTGTATCGCCATGATTCCGTCCTGAGAGTTGAGGTGAGACGACTTGATGAAGCTCCCTTTGAAAAACTAACGACGGAGTTGGGCCGTGCCGCAAAGTAGCGCCGGCCTACTGCTTGCACCAAACAATCTCACCACTGTGAACCCAGAAATGCGCGCGACAGCCAGTCTTGCGCCACACAGACGGATGCAAAGTAGGCCTATTGTTTGCGTCGATCGTGATGTCCCAGCGTGGCTGGACGCCTTCCATCAACATGATCTCGATAGTTTCTCCACATCCACACGGGCAATTCAGAGCCGCAGCGTACGGATCATCGTCGAGCAGTTCGACTAGACAATTCACAGGAATTTTGGCGGGGAATAGATCGCCATGAATCTGTCTAACGGTCAGGTACGTTTTGGCGGGTTCTGGCGAATGCCAGAGCAATCCCAAGAGCCAGGTAAACGTCCCTTTCCATAAGCGCGTGATGAAGCTCACTGAGCATCCTCCAGCGCGGGAATACCTAGCAGAGGACTACGTAACCCCGATGCGAATCGGTGACGTCCGGCACGAGGAAAATGAGTTTCGTGGTAGAAGTCCTGCTCTTCTATGGCTAGAGCAAATGACGTCTGTGCATACGGTGCGTTTCCGTCTAGCCGGTATGGATAAGCTCGTGCAATAAATTCTTGCATTGTCATGCTCGCGCCACGCATGTTAAGCGTGATCACAGACGGTGCTTCTTCCATCACTCCAGGCATATATCCTTCGCCGACCTGACGCTCGAACGCTTCCGGATCGCGTTCGCGGAGGTCCTCCGCAGCAACGCCCGCTGACGTGTAAACGCCACGGCTAAGAAGAGATGATTCGCCAGGTTGAATGTAATCGATTCGCCCTTGTACGTCCTGTATGACCAGCTCGCCGACCATATTGCGTCGCACCGGAATCACCACGCCGACATCGAAGAGCGGCAATAGCATTGCAGTGGCAAGTCGATCGCAAATATCCCGTCCCGTTTCAGTATCAACACAGCAAAATAGAACATCGGCCTTCGATAGGGCCTCAATCGCCTTGCGCGTGCCCGCACGACAATCGAGGGTGTTTACGATCACGTCGGGGTTCACGGCTCGCGCAGCACGTTCGAAAACGCTCACCTTTTTTTGTTGCAGAATGGCGTCGTCGAGAGTTGAGTTGAGAATACGATTGAGGTTTCGACGCTCCATAACGTCGTGATCGACGACGGTGATCTCACCGAAACCCAATCTCAGAGCTTGTTCAGCCACGATGCTACCGGTACCAGACGTGCCGACGATGCCTGCATGAAGTCGGCGCAGTTCGTTGGTCATGCCGCTACTGAAGGCAAGCGGGCGTTTCGCGTTCGGCCCATGAGGCCAGAAGAAAGAAATGTCATCACCGATCACCGATATCAGGCCCGCCTCCTGACATCGAAGTTGCTCGTCATAAACACGAGCACGCATGACGCCGCCGGGTAGCATGATCGCAGAACCATGAAACATTGGTCCTGAGGCATTGCTCAGTCGCGCTAAGAACATCGAAGGCATGACCTCTTGATCAGACTCGTCGTCTGCGCTGGAGAAGTGGTCATAGCCGCTCGGATGAGAGTGCACGAGCATGAGAGACAGGTCATCGTCTTCGGCCAGCGTCAGGCAATCCTCGATGCATTGTCCTGGCCACACCAGCTGGTTATCGCGCCTGCTGCATTCAGCGTGTGGAACTAGGTACACGTGCTTCACTAAGAGCCGAAGTGGCTCAAGCCTCCCGCGAGCGCAGAGCAGGATAGCCGCTGCCTCCCGGCCGTCACCGGGAAGCAGGTGGTCTTTCAGCCGATGATGGTCCGTGCCGGCTATCACGAGTGTGGGCTGACCTGTCACCGCTCGACCTCCCGACTGAGAGATTCGTCGACAAGCGCCATGTGCGTGCGAATACAATCCATATCGGGATTCCACGGTTCTGCATGGTGCCGAGACCAACGCTGAAACGTCAAGTTGTCTATCTGCTGTACGACTTGCGTCTGAGGAATCGGGATCCCATCAGTACGTGACAGTGCCGGGTAGCAATAGAACATGTCTAGTTGCGCGGACGGGTAAGGCTCCGGCACACCGATCGCAATGGTGCAAGACGGTTGCGAAAAACCCTTTGGAAGTGGGTAGTTATCCAGCAAGAGCCACCGCCCGCCAGCGCTTACTGTCTGCCAGGTAATGCCCAAGCCATTCAGATAGGCACTATCTCGAGGTAGGAGCGAAAATTGCCGGCGAATCCCACCATCGCCGTTATTGACTTGGCCTTTGAGCACGCGCAATCGCTCAAGCCCGGGCTCATTGAGATCAATGACGTCGTTCAACTGCATCGGGCGCTTAGGTTGGTCCTTCACCTTTAGCGTAATGACCCACGATTTTGTGACATCGAAGCCCGCTTTTCCCAACGCCTGACTGACAGTGATCGTAGGCTCCGGCCAATGGATCACCTCGCCCTGGACATCGAGTCGCCACATGCGTGGTTCGGTACGGAAATGCTCCACACCATGGCCATCCAAATCGATTCGACTGTGATCGTCGAACTCCCGGTCCGCATGATCCTGGCGATCCAGCCGGATGATTTCGTTCTCTGGTACGTGTCCAATCTGACGAAGTTCGACACCGGTAAGTTCGCGCTTCCATTCGAACCGAGCGTCGTTCAAGGTGAAGAAGAACGTTCCGTCCGACCTGAACGCAAAAAATGAATTCACCCCCTCGACCAGCGTGATCGGCTCATCCAGAGGCAGGTCCTTGGTTGGACCGTTGCGAGGGAACTGGATCAGGGCGTAATCGGAAGGCGGCTCGAAGCCTGCGAGTCCAAGGACGGACCTGGGCGTCGGAGAGGTATCCGTGATGGAAACAAGGGTGTCGTTGACGGTAACAGTCGAGGTGTTGCCGACTTGCGCGGAACGGGTGTTGAGCGTATCTAGGGGCTGTTCGGCAGACATTTCGCATACCTCTTTATGAGTATAAAATAGTTCGGTGTGCCGAACGTTGTGATCAGATTGCCCGAACTGCCCGTGCCTGTCAATAGGTACATAAGCGTTCGGTGTGCAGGTATGCTTAGTAGCCCGCCGCTAACCATTGGAGGATCTGTGCCTTCCCCGCTTGGTGACAAGATTCGCGCCCGTAGGACCGAGAAAGAGATCAGTCTCGAAGCCTTGGCGGTTCAGACTGGCTCAAGCAAAAGCTACATTTGGGAGCTTGAAAACAGGGATAGGCCCAAGCCTTCCTCGGAAAAACTCAATAGGATCGCTGCTGCTCTAGGGGTAACCCCGGAGTACCTGTGGGACGCTCAAGCTTCCGTTCCTGACGAATCGGTCGAGGACCGAGCGTTTTTTCGTCGCTATCAACAGATGGACGATAAAGATAAGAAAAAGGTCCAGGCGTTCTTGGATTTATGGGAACAGAAGGGATAGCCGCCCACGGAGCGCCTAAAGCGCAAGCGATCCAACTTTCGAAGTTGCTTGCGCAGGTCTTCGGAGGGGAACGCTTTCCTGTCGATGTTGAGCAGCTCGCGCTTGAGTATTCCAAACAGCGATACCCGGACTCGCACATCGCCCGTATAGAGCGACTAGACGCTGCGAGCTTCGAAGGTTGCCTCAAGGCCAACGCCGATCGTTCGCGATGGCTCATCGCGTATAGCGCAGCGCACGGATCCCCAGGCCGCGTCCGATTTACCGTTGCCCATGAGTTCGGCCACTATCTTCTGCATCGGTCGCGACAGGCTTTATTTGAGTGCACCGATAGCGACATTTACGACTGGGACTCGCCAGCACGACGCATGGAGGCCGAGGCTGATACGTTCGCGTCATACCTCCTCATGCCGCTTGATGACTTTCGTTCGCAACTCGGTGCGAACACGATCTCTTTGGAATTCCTCGAACACTGTCGTAGTCGATACGGCGTTTCTCGCATGGCCTGCGCGCTCAAGTGGATTGAAATCGCTCCGCGACGAGCGCTCGTGGTCGTTGCACGCGACGGATTCCTGCTCTGGGCGCGAGCGAACGAAGCCGCATTCAAGTCAGGGGCTTACCTTGCCACTCGTCGGCGCACAATAGAAGTTCCCTCGCGCTCACTTCTTGCGGATATTGACGCAGGGAGTACGGCAAACCATGCCGTGCAATCAGCGCGTATCTGGTTCCCCCGAGAACCACAAAGCATGGCGGTTACGGAGCTCGCCATACGCGTCGATGGGCCGTACCCCTATGTGCTTGGCATACTGATGCTTCCCGAAGCACAGAAACCATGGGAACACACAGACACTAACGACGCTTGAAATGCAAAAGGCCTCGCTGGGAAACGAGGCCTTTTCTATCGCATACCAAACGAATCACATTGCTTCGGCTAAATCCAGATCTCTATCCGGAGCGCGCGACACCATCCGCGCGAACTCGAAGGCCTTGTCCATCTGGTCTTGGTGCATTTTTTTTACCGTTTCCTCCTCTCTGACCGACCCTTGTTTCGGATTCAGCTTTTCCGGATGTCTCGGTCCCGAGCCCGTCATCGACTTTTGCATCAGGGTTTTCATCATCAGTTCCTGTTTGGTTACTTTGCTGGGCTGTCTCGACCATCACTGGGTCAATGTCGGTTTGGCTACCTACCGACTCCCACACAGCGTTACAAAACATCTTCTCGGCATCTGTTAGATGCGACACCCGCTCGAAAAGTTCAGACGCTTCTTTACGATCGATCACGAACCCATGCGCTGGATAATTGTTGATCAGCCGAACCAGCGCGCCGTCTTTGAGATTCTGCCCGTACTTGTCCAATCTGCTGCCATATTCAAATGCCACCCGCATTGCTCGCTGCATCTCTCCAAGCCTGATCGGGTCGATCTGCGAAAACAGTGGCGCTGCGATACCCGAAACTACCTGACCTGCAAATTCTGAGCAAAGTTTTGTCGAGAGACCAAGGCCACGCGACTCCATCAGCATTCTATGAAACGTAACTTGTGTATGAAGCGTGACCGCTTGCAGTGCCTGCATGATGTCGAGGCCAGAGCTACTTTCTTCAAGCTCGGAAGCCTTCCGAACCTGAATATCCAATGGGCCGAGCTCACCGAAGTCGCCTATCCCCAGCTCGTCTGCAGCAATCGCGACCAACGTTCCTGCGCTTTTACAAAAGCTGGGCACGACAAGTCTGATGTTCTGCGTGTAGTGATGACGTAGACAGCGGCCAATACGATAGCCCCCGTTTGGGTCACCGCCGTAAGTTGTCAGGAACAGCGTACAAGCCTTGTTACGCTGTTTGGATGCGATGAGGCTGCTAAGTTTATAGTGAAGTTGTCTCGAAACAGCATGAGACACGACGATATAGTCCCGATTCGGGTCGGCCGCGTACAGTCCTGCAACAGCATCATCAAGAGTGCTGGTTTCTGGCATTCGTCTGATCCCCCCCGGCGCGGTCCTCGCGTCGAGTCTTGCACATCTATCCATTGATCGGCCATAGGACTAAAGGTGATCCAAGACAGCAAGGATCAGGCCAAACGGTCAAGCATGTGTTCAATAGGAGTGCCCGGCGTGGACGGCATGCGGGACCGTTCGGCAACAGTGATGCCTGCAACCTCATCATTAACGTACCTTGTCGCGAGATAGAGCCCTACCGCACCTACTTCCTCCCAATCGGTGGCGCCTACCTCCTTGATCAACTCCTAGTCACTGCAACTGAAGCAGCCGCACCAGTGCGCGCGGCTCAATGGGTCGCCTAGGTCAAGCCGACGCCACACCCGGAATTGAGCAGCAGGCCGCCTTTGAGAGACGGTCAGGCTCGTGGATGGCGCGACAGGAATGTTCATGTCGCAAGCATCAGGGAAGCACGTAAATGACAATGGTCGCGAAACCTGGGGTAGTCCGCACAGCCACTTTCTTGGCCGGCCAAACTATGCTTTCCCTCTGCGTATGGTTAGCCGCACAGGTCGACTCCCGCTGCTGGCGAGCGTAGCAAGTTCAACAGGCAGTGGTGGTCAGACTCGGTGTCAGGAATATGCAACGTGATGGCAATGATGAGCAGCGTGGCCGTTGGCCATGGTCAGTTTCACTGGCGAAGGTGGGCAGATGGCTGGCATTTTGCACCTTGCTGGGTCTTAGAGGATGCTTCACGGCCAGCACCGCGCAATCACCCCAAACTTCTACTTCTGATGACTCGGAAAAGTGCTCACTTCCAATCGCCTAACATCTGGTGGCTCTACGCAACGGATGGCCACTTTATGGTTTCCCGCACACTGGCCTGCCGCAACGTGCGGACAATTTTTGGGTAACACTTAACCAAAAACTGGCCAAAGCGGCCAAGTTATGGGTAAGTGCACAACACATGTCGGGCCTGCTACGCGCTGTGGTGGGCCCACCAGGACTCGAACCTGGAACCAAAGGATTATGAGTCCTCTGCTCTAACCATTGAGCTATAGGCCCGCGCGGGAAACGGAAGTCTAGCGTATGCCGGCACCGGCTCGGTGCGGTCGCGCAAGATACAGCCGCGGCCACGAAAAAGCCCCGCCGGGGCGGGGCTGTGGGGACCGGCGGCCGTCTCTACTACTCCACGTCGAGGAACGAGCGCAGCTGCTCCGAGCGGCTGGGATGGCGCAGCTTGCGCAGCGCCTTCGCCTCGATCTGGCGGATGCGCTCGCGGGTGACGTCGAACTGCTTGCCGACCTC
>JAJXTT010000284.1 GCA_021783525.1 Pseudomonadota bacterium | reverse complement strand
GCGCACAATGCGAACGCGCAGCTGACGGGCAAGCCGGAGGCGCCGATCTATGTTTACCAGATGGATATCGTGGCGCGGGAACTGGGGTTGTATAACCGCTCACCCTGTTTTGCGGTGGACGACGCGGCGCAGTTGCCGCAGACGGGGCGCTATTACCTGCTGGTCACCGGCGAGCAGCTGGCGCAGATGAGCGGGCGATTGGGGCATATGGAGCAAGTCGCACAGGGGCGCTGGGTAATACACAAGACGGGCACCTTTCCCCGCTTCCTGCGTCTGGCGAAGGGCACCGAACCGCTGGAAGATATCCGCATCGTGCAAGTCGACGGCGCGAAGTGAGGCCGTCAACCTGAGTTCTATTGCCGGACGCGCTGATAAAGCCGGAAGCGTTCGTTCTGGTCGCCCTTGCGGCCACCCTCCCATATCTTGTCCCAGCCGATCTCGTCCTCGATCGGCTTGGCGATGCGATTTCCCTGCACCAGCAACAGGTCGCACACGCGTGTAGACCTGGGGCGCGTGTTGATATCGCCGAAGTATTGCAGCATGGCGCGCTGGCTGTCGCCGATGCGCACGCCGGCGATGCAGTTGTATTTTTGCGGCAGGCTCGCCTTGAGGTCATCGACCATGTGGCGGTAGCTCTTGCCGGTGTCCAGCCAGGGCAGCCATAGAGTCATGATGAGTATCCACAGCAGCGTGACGCCCGCAGCCCAGTTGATCAGCGAACGGCGCACCGAACGGCCGACTCGCCATACCAGCACAATCCACCCCACGGTAACGCCGCATGCGATCCAGAACGGTGTCGCGTTGAAAGTCGCATCAAAGCCGGGCTGGTAGTCCTTCAGCCAGTGCGTGATCTTGGCATTGTTGTCGAGCAGCAATCCTGCCCAGCCCCACCACAACGCGATGGCGAGCAGGGCAAAGGTCATGATGCCGAACCAGTCCAGCGCGTTCGCCGCGCCGCGCCGCACGGTGGACAGCGCGGCGGTGGCAAGGAGGGCAATCGGCAACAGCATGGGCAGGCCGTTCTGGTCGTTGATGTCGGGCACGAAACTCAACAACACCAGCATGACGACGAAACTGGTCAGCAATAGCTGGAACTCCGGTTCCTGCATGATGCGCTTGCGCGCTTCCCATACCGTCCACGCCGCCAGCGGCGCAGCGGGCCACGCCATCCAGGGCAAGGCTTTCAGGTAATAGAACGTTTCGCGGAAGTTGCCGCTGCGCGCGTAACTGAACCAGCGTCCGATGTTGCGCGTCCACGCCCATTCGGTGAAGAGATCGGGAGAGCGCTGGAAGAGCAGCCATGGCCATACGATGAACCAGGGAAGTGCGCAGAGCAGGGCGATGCCCAGCGCGGTGAAGTATGCCCGCGTTCTCCAGTTGCGGAAGAGCAACAGGCCGATGCTGATGAGCAGGAACAGCATCGGCGCGATGAATCCCTTGCTCATGAAGCCGATGCCAAGGCCGGTGCCGATGAGTACGCCGGCCAGTATTGTGCGCCGCAGGCTCAATGCATAGCCGTACAGCATCATGGCGCAACCCGTGATCAGTGTGTTGTCGGTGAGGATTTCGTGTGCGTGCAATAGCATGCCGAGGCAGCCGATGAGGATGATGGCGGCAGGCCAGCCGCGATTGTTTCCGAACAGTTCGCGTCCGGTCAGGCCGACGAACAGCAGGGTGAATGCGGTGTAAAAGCCGGTCGCCAGGCGCGCGCCGTCATGCAGCGGCAGGATGGGAGCGAACGCTTTGGCAAACAGCGCTGCGGTCCAGTAATACAGCGGGGGCTTGTCCAGGTAGGGGTCGCCGGCCAGCGTCGGGACGATCCAGTCATGGCTCCGGATGATGTGATAGATCAGCCCGAAGCCGTATGCCTCGTCAGGTTTCCACGGGTCGTGCCCGACGAGTCCGGTCAGCAACCAGGTTGTGCACAACAGGAACAGGAAGCCCGCTTTGACCGGCGTGATCTCGGGTTCTTTTAACTTGGTGAAGTAGGCGTACATCTATGTATTTTATTCGATGATCTCGAAAGTCTGTTCCACGGCGGGCCTGCCCTGTGGATATTGTGGATACTGATGGGGTCGCACATTCCGTGCATTCTTACCTAATGACCGGCGTTGCGCCAGCTTTGTGTGGACGTTACCCGCCGGGCAGGGGTGGGATCGGCAAGGAAGGGGGTGGTCGTCTGCCCGCTTTGGCGTCGTACCGGAAGGGATTTCGCTGCCGGGCAAAAGAAAAAAGGCAGCGAACGCTGCCTTTTGATCTTTACTCTTGATGAAGTCGCATCAAGCGGCGGTCTTGGCGCCGGTATTGTATTTGCTGCGGAACTTCTCGATGCGGCCAGCGGTGTCCACGATCTTCTGCGTGCCCGTGTAGAACGGGTGGCACTCGGAACATACTTCAACGTGCAGTTCCGGTTTGCTCATGGTGGAGCGGGTCTTGAACTTGTTGCCGCAGCTGCATGTCACTGCGATCTCTTTGTATTCAGGGTGGATGGCGGCTTTCATTTTGTCTTCCTAGCTAAAGTTGGGCGCGGCATTTGTACGCGCACGGATACCGATTAAGGGCGGGCATTATCCATAAAAAGAGGGGGTTGGGCAAATCCTTCTTGTATGGCGGCTAGCGCACCTGCCCGCGTTCGATGCTGATGCCGACCATTTTGCAGTCGCGGATGGCTTGCAGCTTGGCGACGCTGACCTTGACCCAGGGCGCATTGAAGTCCTTGAGGATGATCTGGGCGATGTGTTCGGCCAGGGTCTCCAGCAGCGAAAAATGCCCGTTGCTCAATACGGTCTGGATGTGCTGCGCGACCTGGGCATAGTTCAGCGCATCCCTGATGTCGTCGCTCTGGCAGGCGCGGCTGTTCGGCAGGGCGATCTCCAGGTCGAGCTGCAGGGTCTGCGGCACGCGCTTCTCCCGTTCATATATCCCGATGAGGGTGACGACTTTGAGTTCGCGCAGAAAGATGATGTCCATAGATGAAGCCGTTCGTTTGGTTGCAGTGGCGCATTCGAGTAAAATCCGCCGCTCGCATTTTAAGGTATTCCAGATGACCACTCTTATCTTTGTTGTATG
>JAJXTT010000017.1 GCA_021783525.1 Pseudomonadota bacterium | reverse complement strand
CGGGCCGTCAGGGCAGGGATTTCTACAGGAAGATGTGGGCCAATATCCTGGAAGCCGGATTCTGGCAGGGCGAAGTGTGGAACCGGCGCAAGAACGGCGAAGTCTACCCGACATGGCTCGCCATCAGCGCCGTGCGCAACGACCAGGGTGTAACGACACATTACGTCGGCATCTCTTCCGACCTGAGCCAGCTCAAGCAGTCCGAAGCGGAGCGCGAACACCTTGCGCATTTCGATCCGCTCACCGACCTGCCCAATCGCCTGCTTTTGCAGTCGCATCTGGCCCACGCACTGGCGCATGCGCAGCGGCACCACACCCAGCTTGGTGTGCTGTACATCGATCTGGATCGCTTCAAGAACATCAATGACAGCATGGGCTACCTGGTCGGCGACGAATTGCTGGTCAATCTGACCGAACGCCTGACCATGCACATGCGCAGCGAGGACATGCTGGCCCGGCTGGGCGGAGACGAGTTCCTGATGGTGCTGGAACAGATCAACAGTCCCGAGGACACTGCCATCGTGGCGAGGTCGCTGCTCGAACTGCTGTCGCAACCCTTTGCGCTGCCCGGCGGACAGGAGATCTTCATCGGCGCCAGCATCGGCATCAGCATCTACCCCAACGACGGCGACAACGCCGAACAGATGATCCAGCATGCCGATGCGGCCATGCACCAGGCCAAGAAACAGGGGCGCAATACCTACCGCTTCTATACCGACGCGCTGACGCGCGCCGCCGGCGAACACCTCGAACTGGAGATCCGGCTGCGCCACGCGATCGGGGCGAACCAGTTGCGCGTGTATTACCAGCCGCAGGTGGACATCGCCAGCGGCCATATCGTCGGCGCCGAAGCGCTGGTGCGCTGGCAAGATCCCGAGCGCGGCCTGATCCAGCCCGTGAACTTCATCCAGCTGGCGGAAGAGACGGGTCTGATCGGCGCAATCGGCGAATGGGTGTTGCGGGAAACCTGCCGGCAGGGTGCGCACTGGATCGATGCCGGCCTGCCGTTCCTGACGCTGGCGGTGAATCTCTCGCCGCACCAGTTCATGCGCGGCAACATCGTGGAACTGGTGTCGAAGGTGCTCGCCGAGACCGGCTTCCCGGCCGATCGCCTGGAACTAGAGCTGACCGAGAGCGCGCTGATGGAACAGGAGGAAGATGCCGTCAAGATGCTGCACCTGCTGCGCGCGCAGGACATCCGCCTGGCGCTCGACGACTTCGGCACCGGCTATTCCTCGCTCGCCTACCTCAAGCGCTTCCCGCTCGACATCCTGAAGATCGACAAGAGCTTCGTCGACGACATTCCTTTCCATCAGGACGACATGGAGATCGCCTCGACCATCATCGCGATGGGACACATACTGGGCTTCAAGGTGCTGGCGGAGGGTGTGGAGACCGCCGAACAGCTCGCCTTCCTGAAAGACAAGGGCTGCGACATGTATCAGGGCTATCTCACCAGCCCGCCCGTGCCGGCGGATGATTTTGAAAAAATGCTGACCGAAAGAACGCGCAAGTGAATTAGACCTCACCATGCTGCAAGTTAATAACCGCCCGGAAAGTGAAGACGCAAGGTCATGGAGTACTCTTGCCGTTGCTGTCCCCGTTACCGTTCGTCGGCACTGCGATTCGATCGCTAGGGCGCGATCGCGTTCGAACCCATTGCGCGCCGGGACTTTTGTGCCGGACTGGAGTCTTCCCCTTCCTTCGTCTGTCGGATTTCACGTTCGATCCAAAAGGTATTTATTGCACAATGTTTTGCATGAATCGATAGCGATGGCATCATAGATACCCATGAAGACATTCAAAGTCATGCAATTCAACATGCAGTTCGGCCAGATATGGGACGAGACTAATGCCGACCGTGCGCCGATCGATCTCGACCTGACCATCGCGGAGATACTGAATTGTGACGCCGACATCGTCATCCTGCAGGAAGTCGAACATGCGCAGCCCGGCGGCGTGCAGCTTGATCCACCCCCGAATTACACCAGGCTGAAGGCGGCACTCAAAGGCTATCACGGCTATTTCTCGTATCCCAAGGCCGACCCGCGCGAGCTGCCCTTCGGCATCGGCTTGGCCATTTTTTCCCGGACACCCTTGCGCGATACGTTCCGGCTCGAACTCCCCTCCTCGCCGGTCGAGTTCGAATTCGGCGGCGAGAAGACAACACCCACCGACCGCCTGCTCATCGGCGCGAAGACCACGCTGTTCGGGCATGAGGTGCAACTGTTCAACACGCACCTGCTGGCGTATTTCATGCTCAACTCATCGAGCGAACGGCATAACCAGCAGCGTCAACTTGTCGTCGAACAACTGCGCCGCACGCAGGGACCCACATTGATCGGGGGAGACTTCAACGTCAGCAATCGGGATTCGCTGATCCACCAGTTCGCCGATGCGGGCTATCAGCCGGTGCAAACGACCAAGGTCACCTGGCGTCACCGTCCATTCGTGCTCGACCATATCTTCCACAGCGGGCACCTGCGCAAGGTCGGCTACGACGTGAAGCCGACGCGGGCGTCGGACCACCATATCCTGATCGCGGAATTCGAGTTCGCGAAATAGCGCTGCAACACCGGCGCTATTGGCCCTGCAGCATCCGCAAACCCCAAGCCACGCCGAAACCAGTCACTTCGGTGGCAACACTGCCCAGCCCGCCCTCGCAGCGGCTGGCCGACAGGTCCACATGCAGCCACGGCGTGTCGTGTTCGACGAAGCGCTTGAGGAAGCGCGTCGCAAGAATATGGTCGGCTTCGCCGTCCAGCGTACATTGCTTGATATCGGCCACTTGTGAATCCAGTGCCACCTCGTAATCCTCGTCCTGCGGGAACGCGCACAGGCGTTCCCCGGTCTGCCTGCCCACACTCACCGCGCGTTGCGCCAGCTCGTCGCTGGTGCCGAACACGCCGGAATAGCGCGCACCCAGCGCGGTCGCCATGCTGCCGGTGAGCGTGGCGAAGTCGATGATGAGATTGGGCTTGGCACGCGAGGCTAGCGTTAGCGTATCGGCCAGCACCATGCGGCCCTCGGCATCGGTGTGGATGATCTCGATGGAGGTGCCGTTCAGCGCCTTCACGATGTCGTTCTGCTTGTAGGCCTTGGGGCTGATGTGGTTCTGCGCCAGCGCGAGCCAGCAGTCGATGTTCACGGCCAGCTTCTGCTGCGTTGCCGCGAGCAGAATGCCGAGCGACACGGCCGAGCCGTTCATGTCTTCGTGCATGTTGTGCATGTAGCGCGAAGGCTTGAGGTTGTGGCCGCCGGTGTCGAAGCAGATGCCCTTGCCCACCAGCGCCACGGTCTGCTTCGCCTTCGGGTGTTTGTAGGTCAGATGCACGATGGCCGCATCCTCCGGATCGCTGCCCTGCGCCACAGCCACGAAGGCGCCCGCGCCCATCGCGCGCAGCTTCTTCATGTCGAACTCTTCGTGCTTCCAGCCGTTGGCCTGTGCCAGCTTCTTCACGCGCTGGCGGTACAAGCCTGGCGTCAGTTCGTTCGGCGGCAGGATGGTCAGCTCGCGGCACAGCAGGTTGCCGGCGGCCTGCGCCTTGAGTGCATCGAACACCTTCTTGTCCAACACCGCCCCATCTCCAAGGGCGGAAGCTGCCCCCTTCCCTCCCCCTTGCAGGGGGAGGGCCAGGGTGGGGGTAGAAGCTTTCGCCCCTCGCCGCTCCACCCCCATCCTAGCCTTCCCCCTGCCCGGGGGAAGGGACTCAGACGACCCGCACAATTCAATCCTCTGCAACGCCTTGCGCTCGTCCTTCTTCTTGTGCACCGGCAGCAAGGCGCTGTTCACCCACGCGCCATACACCGCCAGCTCGGCGGCTCTTTGTGCGGTTGCACCGGAGACCGCGATGCCCAGCACCTTGGGTTGCTCCTCCAGCAACAGCTGCAGCGCCTTGCGCACCACCACCTGCTGCGCGAAGGCGCCTTTCTTTTCATCCAGCATCGCCCACGCCACCAGTGTGCCGTTGGCGGCATTCGCCGCAACGGGCGACTTCGCCAGTTCGTCGGCCTTCATGTCGCGGCGCTTGAGCACGCTGGCGAGCAGTTCGCCATGTGCGATGTCCTTGGGCAGGGTCTTGGCCTTGGGGAAGACGACGAGCTGGTGGGAGGCAGAAAGGGTGGTGGAAAAAGCGAGTGATGCAAGCGTCATTGTTGTTCTCCTGAAATCGTGTGCAAATCATACTGGCAGGCAGGATGCTTACCGAATGCCGCGCAAACCTATTTTTTCAGCCATTTCTTGACCTCCAGTTCCGGATATTGGCGATTCAGCGCTGTCATCCCGATATTGAGTCTGCCCTGCCAGCCGCGCCCCCTGTCGCGCAGGTCCGCCCAGGCTTCCTCTACTTCCCAGGCGCGATGCTCCTTGAAGAACGCCAGCAGCGCCGCCGCCTGCTGCAAATCCTTGCCGGACTTGGTGGCGAATGTGCCTTCCCTTTCGCCATACACCAGGAGCTTGTGCAGCGCATAGCGTGCGGGATGCGGCACATTCACCAGTACTGCGCCACTGCGGTTGAACACCACCGCCTGCTGCACCTGCTGCAAGGAAAATTCCATGAATTTCAGCGGCTGCAGCATCACGTGCAATTGCGGATGCTCATACGGCTTCTCGCCACCGCGATGCAGCGTGGTCAAGAAGTCCAGGCGGAAGGCGGGATCGCGTGGGGAAAGAAAGGTCGCACCGGACTTTCCGGACAGCCCGGACACCGGCAGCAACCCCATCCCCAGAGATTCGACTGCGTCGCGTGTCTGCACCTCTATGTTGGCGGGCAGAGCAAGCGAAAGATTCTTTCCCGCATGGGCGAAGTCGATATCCTGCGTGCTGGCAGCATCGCCCCAACGCACGCCGAGCATGTTGCCATAAGCAAGGAAGGCATGCGTCCCGACCAGCAGCCCCCCCGCACGGAAAAAACCGTATTCGGCCAGGCGATGAATGACGCGCAGATGCTTGGGCAACACTTCGGCGCAGCCATGCGCCACCGCTGCCCCCGACAGCGGCCCGAGTCCGGCTGAGACTGGCGGCTGCGTTTTGCTTGCAACCAGTTCCTTCACCGCCTCATTGTCCGGTCCCACAAAAACCTGACGCAACTTGCCCGAGGGCTCGGAATACTGGTAGTACCAATACTTGTTGCCCTTCACCACTTTTGAAGAAAAAGAACCGGAGAGGTCAGCCACCGAACGCGCATGCTCTGTCACCAGTGCAGCGTCCACCAACTGCGCATAAGCCGCCTGCGCACTGGATGAAAGTTCCGTGTAAAGAGATGACATGAAAAACTCCCGTTCGCGCAACGCGACAGCGCCAGTATAGTCCGGCAGTTATACTAATTCCAGACCATTTTTAGTATAACCATTTGAGAACAGCCTGGCTCACGAAAACTACTGGGGTGCCATATGTTAGGATGCATACCTGTTGAAGTTACCAGAACAACTCCCGTTCCTATGCGCCAATACCTTGATCTGATGCAACATGTGCTGGACCACGGCACCCATAAATCCGACCGCACCGGCACCGGCACCACCAGCGTGTTCGGCTACCAGATGCGCTTCGACCTGTCGCAGGGCTTCCCGCTGGTCACCACCAAGAAGTGCCACCTGAAATCCATCATCCATGAGCTGCTGTGGTTTTTGCAGGGCAGCACCAATATCAAGTACCTGAAGGACAACGGCGTCTCCATCTGGGACGAATGGGCCAACGAGGCCGGCGAGCTCGGCCCGGTGTACGGCAAGCAGTGGCGCTCGTGGGAGGCCGTTGATGGCCGCGTGATCGACCAGATCAGGATCGCCGTCGATCAAATAAAAAACAACCCGGATTCGCGTCGCATCATCGTCTCGGCCTGGAACGTGGGCGATCTCGACAAGATGGCGCTGGCGCCCTGCCATGCCTTCTTCCAGTTCTACGTGGCCCCTTCGACAGGCTCAGGACAGGCTGGCAAGCTCTCGTGCCAGTTGTACCAGCGCAGTGCCGACATCTTCCTCGGCGTGCCGTTCAATATCGCCAGCTATGCGCTGCTGACCATGATGATGGCGCAGGTGTGCGGCCTGGAATACGGTGACTTCGTGCATACCTTCGGCGACGCCCACCTGTATTCCAACCACATGGAGCAGACCGCGCTGCAACTGTCGCGCGAGCCGCGCCCGTTGCCGACCATGAAGATCAATCCGGACGTGAAAGACATCTTCGGCTTCAAATATGAAGATTTCACGCTGGAAGGCTACGATCCGCACCCCGCGATCAAGGCGCCAGTAGCTGTTTAGGATTTGGGAACTGGGATTTGGGAACTGGGATTTGGGAACTGGGATTTGGGATTTGGGGGCGGCGGATGAAATATTGTGATCTGGTTGTCTGGCAAAAAGCGATGGATATGGTTACTTCCATTTATAAGATCACTGCCATCTTCCCTAATGAAGAACGCTTCGGGCTGACATCCCAAATCCGGCGCGCTGCTGTTTCTGTTCCTTCCAATATTGCGGAAGGTCATGGGCGCAAAGCGACAGGAGCCTACCTCAATCATATTTCCATCGCCCTCGGTTCTGTGATGGAGCTCGAAACGCAGATACAAATCGCTTTGCGCCTGAATTTCATCGATGAACGCACTTGTACGCTTCTTTTATCTCAAAGCAACGAAATAGGAAGGATGCTCGGTGGATTGAGAAAATCCATATCCAACCAATCGGAATAACCATGCCCGCAATCCCACCACCCAAATCCCAAATCCCAAATCCCAAATCCTCGTCCTTGTCTTTGATTGTAGCCATGGCGCAGAACCGCACCATCGGCGTCAACAACACGCTGCCCTGGCGCTGCCCCGAAGACCTGAAGCACTTCAAGGCGCTGACCATGGGGCACCACATGATCATGGGTCGCAAGACGTTCGACTCGATCGGCAGGCCGCTTCCGGGCCGCACCACGGTGGTGGTCACGCGCAACACCGATCTGCAGATCGAGGGCTGCCTGATCGCACATTCGTTGAAAGCCGCAATCGCCG
The DNA here is from genome assembly GCA_021783525.1 of Pseudomonadota bacterium. Lineage (GTDB taxonomy): Bacteria > Pseudomonadota > Gammaproteobacteria > Burkholderiales > Gallionellaceae > Sideroxyarcus. The sequence goes on along the minus strand of JAJXTT010000017.1, from coordinate 6,818 downwards.
CCTGTGCCGGGGACGAGGAGATCTTTATCGTGGGCGGCGCCGAGCTTTACCGCCAGGCCATCACGCTGGTGGACACGCTTTACATCACCGAGGTTCAGCAAGAGGTCGAAGGCGACGCGCACTTCCCCGAGTTCGATAAAAGCGCGTGGCGGGAAACATCGCGCGTGGTCAACTCACAGTTGACGCCGCAACCTCTGGACTTCCACTTCGTGACTTACCGCAGGAAGTGAGCGGTTTGGCGCGTCCTCAATAACTCCATATCCAGGCCGCGCCCAGCCCCTTGCTCATCACGGAGAGCGCGGGCACCCATCCGGGCACGTCATTTCCGAACAATCGCCAGGTATCCAGCACCGCCGGAACGGCCAGCATGAGGGAAATGCGGTCGCGCGAATAGCCGCTCGCCTGCGACATCCCGTACACGTCGCCCTGATACTGGTTCTTCAAAAACGTCAGGTAGGCGAAGGAAACGCCCAGGTATGAACACACCACGCCCGCCCCGAAGTCGCCGGGCGGCCTGACGTGCTCGTGTCCGCTCCCGTCGCGCAACACGAATTCCGATAGCGCCCACTGCGTCTGGAATCCGGCGGACGCCAGCTGCAACTGCGCGGCCGGGGTGAGTTTCGCACCCGGATAGACAAGGGAGAGGCCGTCGTGGCTGACGCTGTATCCCTTGGTCGTTGCAACGAAAACATGGCCCGCCTCGTGCGCGACAATGCCGGAGGCGAACCCTAACGCGAACTTCTCCCATCCCGCTTCGGATTCATCGATCGAGTACCCCTCTCCCCAGACACGCACGGGCAACATCGCAACGATGAACAGCGCTCCGAGCCCCCAGTACAATCGTCCGCTCCCATTCTCCATATCCATTTTTCCCTGATCGATTCCGGCTGATCGCATTGTCTCATCAGCAACCATTGTTGAAAAAAGGCAAAAAGCGTTGCCTTTCGGAGACAAAGTTAAACATTAAATATCAACGTGCTGCGATTTCATCCATGAAAACTGTCTCCTGCCGGAGACGGTAACTGTCCTGTCCCGCCTGAAACGCCAGGATAAGTGGTTGTTTTACATGCTTGCAAATAATTGGCATGGCGGTTGCTGGTTGATGCATTGCCGCGTGGAAATCTATTCCGCCGGCGATCTGGTATCACTCGTATAAATCAAAATAAGGATGCGCCATGAACAAACTTCTATCCGCACTCATTGTTGCCGCATTTGCCTCCATGTCCTTGTCTGCCTCCGCAGCGGATGCCCCTCAGCCCGGCGCCAAGACGGAGCCGACCGCCAAGGCAAAGCATGCGGTCGTAAAGCACAACGCAAAAGCGATGAAAGCCAAAAAGACCGCAGCAAAAGACGCACCAAAAAAATAATTCTCTTTACGCAAACTTGACAAAGGCAGGAATCCCCTGCCTTTGTTATTTATTTTCCATGTAACGAGCCGCGGCCTGAAATTGCAACTTCGCCGCAAGCGGCCTGTCTAGTTTCAGATCCTTTGCGATCTGAAAACTCGGAGTCTGGTTGAACAATCAACGTGTTTGCTTCACTGAAAAAATGAGGAAGCAATGAAACTCTCGCTACGCTTTGTTCTGCCCCTGATCCTCGTCCTGGCGGCTATCGCCTACATCGTCGCGCCGCTCGTCGACCAGCTGACCCTGCGCTGGTTCATGCGCGATCTCGACATGCGCTCATCGCTGATCGCCAATACCATCCAGCAGCCCCTGCTCGACCTGCTTGAAGCCGACAGGAAATCCAGGATCGTGGATTTCTTCAACAACATCACCAAGGACGAGCGGCTGTATGCCATCGGCTACTGCGCGTCGCCGGCCGGGAAGGAACTGGTCAGCCGCTCCCTTCCATCCGTCATCCATTGCGCGAATCTCGACCGCTGGGCAGGATCGAACGGGCACCTGTTGCCGAGCGCCCAGGGCCCCCTCCTGGTATCGGTATTGCCGATGACCAGCAGCGCCGCTCCCGAAGGCCGTCTGGTGCTGGTGCACGACATGAGTTTCATCACCCACCGCAGCGAGGAAACCAAGCGCTACCTGTTCTACTTTTTCATGGGGCTGGCGCTCGTGATCTCGCTGATCACGGTGATCGTCGCGCAGCTTTCGTGGCGGGGCTGGATGAGCGGCGTGCGTTCCCTGCTGCGCGGCGAAGGATTGCTGTGGCAACTGGCGGCGGGCGTACAACCGAGCATGCCCGAATTCAAGCCTATCGCCCGCGATCTGCAGCGGCTGGTGCGCGAGCTGGAGGCGGAAACCCGTGCGCGCGATGAAGACCAGATCACCTGGTCGCCGGAAAGCCTGCGCTCCATACTCCACAGCGAATTGCGCGGTGAGGACATCATCGTGGTTTCCAACAGGGAACCGTACCTGCACCAGCGCGCAGGAGAACGCATCGAGATACAGCGGCCTGCCAGCGGTCTTGTCACCGCACTGGAACCCATCATGCGCGCATGCTCCGGAACCTGGATCGCGCACGGCAGCGGTACGGCCGACCGCGAGGTAGTCGACAAGCACGACCGCGTCGCGGTCCCCCCGGAAAAGCCCGCGTACCAGATCCGCCGCGTCTGGCTGTCGCAGGAGGAAGAGGCGGGTTACTACTACGGCTTCTCCAACGAGGGGCTGTGGCCGCTCTGCCACATCGCCCATGTGCGTCCTACTTTCCGGACGAGCGACTGGGACCAGTATGTCGCCGTGAACCGCAAATTCGCCAAGGCCGTGGTAACCGAATCCAGGACGAAGAACCCCATCGTCCTGGTGCAGGACTACCATTTCGCGCTGCTGCCGAAAATGATCCGCGACGAGCTTCCGGATGCGACGATCATCGCGTTCTGGCACATTCCCTGGCCCAATCCGGAATCGTTCGCGATCTGTCCGTGGCGCGACCAGGTGCTCGAGGGATTGCTGGGCAGCAGCATCCTCGGCTTCCATACGCAGTTCCATTGCAACAATTTCGTCGACACCGTGGATCGCTTCATCGAAGCGCGCGTCGACCGCGAATCGTTCACCGTTTCATTCGGCGGCAAGCTCACTGCCGTGCGCCGCTACCCGATCTCCATCGCGTGGCCGCCGGAAGCGGAGATGCTGCAGAAGCCCGTGCCGGACTGCCGCAGCAGCATACGGCAGATGCTGAACCTCCCGGCGGCGCACAAGCTCGGGATCGGGGTCGACCGCCTCGATTACACCAAGGGCATCATGGAACGCTTCCGCGCCATCGAACGCCTGCTGGAACTGAATCCCGAATGGATCGGCCAGTTCACCTTCGTCCAGGTGGCCGCGCCGACGCGATCGGGGATCGAGGAATACCGGCATCACGAGACTCAGGTGCGGGAAATGGCCATCCGCATCAATGCCCGTTTCGACGGCAAAGGGCCTCCTCCCATCGTGCTCAAGGTCGAGTACCACGAGCCGCGCGAAATATACGAGTATTTCCGCGCGGCCGATCTATGCTTCGTCAGCAGCCTGCACGACGGCATGAACCTGGTCGCCAAGGAATTCGTCGCGGCACGCGACGACAATCGCGGCGTGCTCATCCTTTCACAATTCACCGGCGCCGCGCGCGAGTTGCCCGAGGCCCTGATCGTCAACCCCTACGATGCAGACCAGTGTGCCGCCGCCATGCATATCGCGCTGACCATGCCGACGGAAGAACAGCGCGACCGAATGCGACTGATGCGCGGACTGGTGGCGGAGTTCAATGTCTTTCGCTGGGCCGGGCGCATGCTGCTGGACGCCGCCGCGATGCGCCGCCGCAGCCGCCTGATCGACAAGACCGGTCGCGAAGTGACGTGAAGATACGCCCCGCCTCCCCACCCCCGCCCCGCGTCGAATGGGCTTACTTCCTCGATGTCGACGGCACCCTGATCGACATCGCCGAGACACCGGATGCCGTGCATGTCGATACCGCGCTGCTCGAACTGATCGAGCGCCTGCACCGCACAAGCGGAGGCGCGATGGCGCTGGTCAGCGGCCGCGCGCTGTCCGACCTGGAAAACCGCCTCGGCGCATTGCGCCTGCCGCTGGCCGGACAGCACGGGCTGGAGAGGCGCGATGCCGCCGGGCGCCTGTGGATACATGCCGCGCCGCCGGCAGCCAAATGCGCCATCAAGGAGGAGCTGGCGCCGGTACTGGCACGCCATCCCGGCTTGCTGCTCGAGGACAAGGGACTGACACTGGCCTTGCACTACCGGCTGGCGCCGCATCTGGCGTCTTACGCACGCCGCCTGATGTGCCGGATCGCGAACGAGGCCAACGCGGGTCTTGAAGTGCAGTTCGGCAAACGCGTGGCGGAAGTCAAACCGTCGGGTATCGACAAAGGCACGGCGGTGTCGGAATATCTGGCCGAGTCGCCCTTCAAGGGGCGGCGCCCGGTGTTCATCGGCGACGACCTCAACGACGAGCGCGGCTTCGACGAGGTGAACCGGCTGGATGGCATCTCCATCAAGGTAGGCAAGGGCCGCAGTTGCGCCCGCTTCCGCCTGCCGGATGTGGTTGCGGTCCGACGATGGCTGGGCGAAGTCCTGAAAGGAAACACATGAAAAATCTGGATCTGGCATTGATCGGCAACTGCACCATCGGCGCGCTGGTCGACGCGCGCGCCAATTTCACCTGGGGTTGCTTTCCGCGCTTCGACGGTGACCCGGTGTTCTGTTCCCTGCTCAGGGATACCGACGACTACGGTTTTTTTTCCATCGAGCTTGCGGATTGCGAACGCACCGAACAGCACTATCTGGAAAACACCGCGATCCTGGTGACGCGCCTTCACGACCGCCATGGCGGCGCGATCGAGATCACCGATTTCGCGCCCCGCTTCGGCCAATACGGCCGCACCTTCCGTCCCATGATGCTGGTGCGGCGCATCAAGCGGCTCTCGGGCAGTCCGCGCATCACCCTGCGGCTGCGGCCGGCCTGCGATGACGGCGCCGGGCGGCCCGAGGTCACCTGGGGCAGCAACCACATCCGCTACGTCGCGCCGGCGCTCACGCTCCGGCTGACGACCGACGCATCGCTGACCGCACTCCTGCAGGAAACCGCATTCTTCATCGAGGACACCGTCACGCTGCTGCTTGGTCCCGATGAAACCGTGCATGAGGCCGTCGGCGAAGTCGGCCATCGTTTCCAGGAAGAGACCGCGCAGTACTGGCGCGAATGGGTGCGTTCGCTGGGCATACCCTATGAATGGCAGGAAGCGGTGATCCGCGCCGCGATCACGCTCAAGCTGAACGCCTACGACGACACCGGCGCCATCGTCGCCGCCATGACCACCTCCATTCCCGAGGCCGCCGGCAGCGGGCGCAACTGGGATTACCGCTACTGCTGGTTGCGCGACGGCTATTTTGTGGTCAATGCGCTGAACCGCCTGGGGGCGACCCGCACCATGGAACGCTACCTCGGCTACATCGTCAACATCGCCGCAGATTCCGGGGGCAACCCGCTCCAGCCGGTCTATGGCATCGACGGCAGAACGGCCCTGGAAGAACGCGAAGTCCCTGCGCTGACAGGCTATCGCGGCATGGGGCCGGTGCGCATCGGCAACCTCGCCTACCGCCAGGTCCAGCACGACGTCTACGGCTCATCCATCCTCGCCGCGACCCACATCTTCTTTGACCGGCGCCTGACCCGGCGCGGCGATGAAGTCCTGTTCCGCCGCCTCGAGCCGCTGGGCGAACAGGCCGTCCGCTGCTATGACCAGCCCGACGCCGGCCTGTGGGAGCTGCGGGGCAGCGCGCGCGTGCATACCTTCTCGGCGGTGATGTGCTGGGCTGCCTGCGATCGCCTCGCGCGGATCGCCGGCCGCCTGGGGTTGGCAGAACGCGCGGAACATTGGCACGGCCAGTCGCAGGAGATCCATAGAACCATCTGCCGGCGCGCATGGAACGAGCACCGCGGCACCTTCGTCTCCACCTTCGACGGCGAGTCGATGGACGCAAGCCTGCTGTTGCTGGCGGAGTTCGGCTTCCTCGATGCGACCGACCCGCGCTTCGCCGCCACGGTCGCCGCGGTCGAACAGGATTTGCGCCGCGGCGATTTCATTTTCCGCTATGTCGAGAAGGACGATTTCGGCGAGCCGGAGAACGCGTTCCTCGTCTGCACTTTCTGGTACGTCAACGCGCTGGCGGCGCTGGACCGGCGCGAAGAGGCGCGCGTGCTCTTCGAGAAGCTGCTGGCCTGCCGCAATCGCCACGGTTTGCTGGCGGAACACATCGACCCGAACAGCGGCGAGCAATGGGGCAACTTCGTGCAGACCTACAGCATGGTCGGCCTGATCAACGCCGCGATCCGCTTGTCGCTGCGCTGGGACCAGGCTTTCTAGTACCACAAATCATGAATAATGAAACATTGTGATTGAGGTTCATCCAAAACCATGTAGGTTGGGTTAGCAGTTTCATCGCGTAACCCAACAGCATTTTTAGACAATGTTGGGTTACGCGACCCCCCCGCTAACCCAACCTACAATTTGCGAAGATTGTTTCGAAATTATCAGGTGGTGATACCAGGCAGCTTCCGGCTGCACTTCAGATCATTCCCATTGCCACCAGCGCGACGAATGTGGCGAACAGCGCAAAATGACTGATGCCTTCGATGGCGTTGGTCTCGCCGTCGTGCAGGTTGTTCATCACGGTGAGGAAGGTGAGCAGCAACATGCCGGCCTGGACCGGCGTCAGCGCCATGACGATGCGCTCGCCGCTGAGCAGGGCGATGGCTTCGATCACCGGCAGGGTCAGCAACACGGTGGCGAGCGATGCGCCGAGCGCGATGTTGACGGTGGTCTGCATGCGGTCCTGCTGCGCGGCCTTGAGCGCAGTGAGGATCTCCGGG